>CAYFGZ010000064.1:0-18848 GCA_964342575.1 uncultured Nisaea sp.
TTCAACACTAGTTGAGGTTTCCGGTTTGGTGGACCCACGCATGAAAGTAGAGATTGAAGCAGTGGCTTATTTGGGCTGATTGAAACGAAAAAATAGAGTTGGGAGGAGAGAATGTCACTAGAGCGTCACATGGTTCCTGGAATGCGAGAGCCTGTTAGTCACTTTTGTCACGTAGTTCGTTCGGGAGATTATATATGGCTATCTGGGATGACTGGTGTTGCAGATGATAAAACAATACCGGACAGTACTGTAGAACAGTTTAAATTGGCGATCACCGCTTTAGATACTGCCTTGAAAGCTGCGGGTGGTCGATCTGATCAGATAGTAAAGGTCCAAGTATTCATGACCGATATCACTGAAAGAGCCTCAATTAATCCAATTAGGGTTGAATATTTTGGGGATCACAAGCCCGCTTCAACACTAGTTGAGGTTTCCGGTTTGGTGGATCCACGCATGAAAGTAGAGATCGAAGCAGTGGCTTACATTGGAGATTGAGAATTATTCAATTATTATTTAGTGATCCAATATGGTTGGGGGCCATATTTTTTCAAAAGAAAATCGACGAAAACTCTCACTTTAGGAGAAAGGTGTCTGCTTGATGGGTAGACTGCAAAAATAGGGATATCCTCTCGAACAAAGTCTTCAAGTACGGGGATGAGTTGCTTGTTCTTTATGTACTCACCGACCATAAATGCTTGCAGCATACTCAGGCCTCCTCCTGCCAAAACTGTTGATAGGATAGAGTCGCCACTGTCAATGTATATTAGGCCCTTTGCTTTGAAAGTCCTCTCTTGGTCATTGATGAGAAAGTGCCAGTCATTTATCGGATTTCCAGGGGGCCAGGTAACTAACTTGTGGCCAGATAATTCTTCAGGATGTTGTGGAATTCCATGCATTTCAAGATAGGTAGGTGTGGCAACTATTGATCGATGATTAGCTGCTAGCCGGCGCGCAATTAGGCTGGAATCTTTTAGATGTGCAATCCGAATCGCCAAATCTAGTCCCTCATCGACGAGATCAACCACTCTATCGCTTACCTGAACCTGGATTTCTATATTTGGATAGATTCTAATAAACTCGGGTAAATGTGGAGTTAAGTGGCGATGGGCAAAAGTGAATGGGGCAGTAATTTTTAGTAAACCTTGCGGAGCTGTGTGAGCATGCGATACAGCTATTTCCGCTTCGTCTATATCGGCAATAATCTGTTTTGAACGCTCGTAGTAAGCTCTGCCCTCTTCGGTAACACTTACACGCCGCGTTGTTCTATTGATCAAACGTGCACCTAAGCGGTCTTCAAGCGCCGACAGTTGTTTGCTGACTACCGAGGGAGAGACGTTAATCATGCGTGCGGCTCCTGCCAGGCTATTACTTTCAACGACAGAGCAAAATACTTTCATGGCAGAGAGAGTATCCATTCCAATTTTCCACTATATAATGCAATAAAAATTATATTAATGAAAATTTGGAAATAATAAAGAGATTTGACAATTAAAAAATGAATGTTTTGTTGATATTTTCTAGTCTAATAGTGAACATTCCATAGTATTTTCCTGATATAGGATAACCGCCAGAGCACCTTTTGTTAAAAGAAGATTTAAGCGTTAGGCATAGCATTTGGTTCCAGGCGATGATCTGCGTTAGTCTATAGTTGGTCCTAATTTACTAGAGTAAGTTTTTTGACTGGCGGAGAGAATTAGGGATGGGCGATGATTTATAAAAAAAATGAGGAGCTAACTAGATGGTAAAACTCACCTCTTTGGCTAATAGGGTTGGAGCATTACTAAAAGAACGTCAGGAGACTATTGCAGTTTCCGAGTCCTCGTCAGGGGGATTAGTTTCAGCCGCGTTGTTATCAATACCCGGGGCATCTGCATATTTCATTGGCGGAGGAATAGTATATACCAGTCGCGCGCGGAAGGTGTTACTCGATATAGATTTTAAAGATCACCCGGGGGTTCGTTCATCTAGTGAGCCTTACGCGCTGCTAGCTGCAAACGCCGTTCGTGCACGACTTCGAACTGATTGGGGTTTGGCAGAAACTGGTGCTGCTGGCCCGACAGGAAACCGTTATGGCGATAGTTCGGGGCACACATGTATCGCCATAGCTGGTATATCAGAACGTGTTTATACCCTGGAAACGGGTTCTGAGGGCAGGGAAGAAAATATGTGGAAGTTCGCCGAAACATCTCTTCAAATCCTTCAGGAGACAATTTTGGCCGCATAGTAATTTTCTCGGTTTAGACGCTGTCCTGCTTGATCATCTCCGACGCTTTTTCCCCGATCATTATACAGGCTGCATTGGTATTTCCTGATACCATTGTCGGCATTATAGAACCGTCTGCAATACGAAGACTTGAAAGGCCGTGAACTCTTAGCCGCTCATCTACAACGGCGTCAGGACCTTGGCCCATGCGACAAGTACCGATGGGATGGTAGGCGGTTTCGGCGGTTTCTCGGATAAAGTTTAGAATCTGGTCATCCGTTTGAACTTCAATACCTGGTGAGAATTCATCTCCCCGGACCTGCATCATAGCGTTGGTATTCATTATATCTCTAATCCGCTTGAAACCAGCTATCATAGCGTCTCTGTCTATCTGGTCTGATAGAAAATTGAAGTTGATAGCCGGCTGTGTATCGGGATCAGGGGACTGTATGTGGATCGAACCTAAACTTTCTGGGCGGAGTTGGTATATTGAGACGGTCATACCAGGAAACTTATGTAGTTGCCGCTTCTTAGGATTTTTTATTGCATATGGAACCATATGCATTTGAATATCGGGCGTTTCCATATTATCTCTCGTCCGCAAAAAGGCCAGCATTGGCGCAGAAGGTAAGGTCATAAAGCCACGTTTTTGAAACACGTAACGCATCACCTGCCACACGGGCCCTAATCCCTGCATGCGTTGATTGTATGAAAGTTCGCCTCGTTTCATATAAAATTGAATGCGGGCATTTATATGATCACGAAGATGTTCTCCGACCCCCTTTAACTCGTGTTTCACTTCGATTCCATGCTTCTTTAGAAGTTCCGGCTGCCCAATCCCCGAAAGTTCCAGGAGTTGCGGAGAAGCCACGCCGCCCGTGCAAACGATCACTTCTTTTAGAGCGTTCGCCTCTATAATTTTTCCATTCTTTTTGTAGAGAACACCGGTACATTTGGTTCCTTCAATCAGTAGTTTTTGCGTGTGTGCATCCGTTTCTATCCTCAGATTGGCTCTATTCTTAACCGGATTGAGGTAACAGCGAGCTGTACTCATCCGTACACCATTACTTATAGTGGTTTGTGTTCTTACGATGCCCTCTTGTGACTTCCCGTTATAGTCTGGATTATGTGGTATTCCTAACTCAGCGGTCGCTGCCCTTATAGCATCATACAAAGGCCCCTCATCGGTAGCTTCACTAACCCGTAAAGGTCCCCCTTGAGCTCGAAGTTCGTCAGCTCCATGCTCATAATGCTCCATTTTCTGGAATAATGGGAGAACATCATCGAAACTCCATCCTCTATTTCCTAGTTGGCCCCAGGTGTCATAATCAAGCGGTTGACCTCTTACAAACACTAATCCATTAATGGAGCTAGACCCTCCCAGGAGACGTCCTCGTGGAACTGGTATCTTCCTGTTGGCCGTACCTTCTTCGGGCTGTGAGCTGTATCGCCAGTTCGCCGTGGGATGATCAATTAGAAGCCCAAAACTTATGGGAATTCTTGAATATGGGTGACTTGCTGCACCAGCCTCTATCAGTAGCGCACGCCACTGGCTATTTTCTGTTAGCCGATTGGCGATAACGGCTCCGGCCGACCCAGCCCCGACAATAATAAAATCATAAGTTTCGGTGTTCACGATGCGACTCCCAAATTAGCGTGAACAAATTAAATGCTATTAAGGCAATCCAAATAGCAAGCAGGACCATGTGCTATACTGTAATTTATCGGCTATGTGCCCTTTTTTTCCCTTTTTCACGATAAGTTTACATCCATTTTTTTTTGGTACAGTTCAGGGGATTTGGGGGGAGAATTTAGACAAGAATAAAAATTTAAACCGTCTGACCTCTGGTTATGTTACTATCGGAAAATCAGTGCAACTTGAATGGCGGCTTCAATGGATGAAATTAATCACTACGATTTGATCGTAATTGGTAGTGGCCCCGGCGGTCGACGGGCGGCCATACAGGCGGCAAAATTTAGTAAAAAAGTGCTCGTAGTGGAGAAACACGATAGAGTCGGTGGTGTTTCGGTGCACACAGGAACCATTCCTAGTAAAACACTCAGAGAAACCGCCCTAAATTTGTCAGGATGGCGAGAGCGCGAGTTTTATGGGCAATCCTACAGGGTTAAGCAGAATATAACAGCCGTTGATTTAAAGAACCGACTTCACATGACATTGGACCACGAAGTTGAAGTGCTCAAACATCAGTTCGCTAGAAATACAGTCGAGACGTTAACAGGTGAGGCGTCGTTTTTGGACGCAAAGAAAATTAAGGTTGTTCTGGATGATAGCGAGGTCCTCTATTTTACTAGCGATAAATATATTATTGCTGCAGGGACGAAACCCTATAGACCGGATCATATTCCATTCGACGGAACGCGTGTTTTTGATAGCGATGAAATTTTGGCTATGAAAAGGATGCCACGTAGCCTCGCTGTAATAGGTGGGGGCGTAATAGGCGTCGAGTACGCTACAATATTCAGTGCACTCGATATTCCTATTACTTTAATTGAGGCGAGAGAAACAATACTAGACTTTGTCGATAAAGAAATAGTAGCAGAGCTTATGCACGAATTGCGAGAAAGAGGCGTGGCGATGCGTCTCGGATGCAAAATAAAAGATGTGCAACGCATAAAAAATGGGCGGTGTACTATAACGATGGACAATGGCAGGGAAGTTCGTACTGACATGATTTTATTTGCGGCTGGTAGATATGGTGCCACCGAAGAATTGAATCTTAGCGCGATGGGGCTTCAACCGGATGAACGGGGGCGTCTTAAAGTGGATAAAAGGACTTTTCAGACGGAAGTACCAAATATTTATGCCGTGGGAGATATTATCGGTTTTCCGAGCTTAGCTTCTACATCTATGGAGCAGGGTAGGATAGCCGCATGTAATGCGTTTGGACAATCTGCATACGACCCACCCGAATTTTTCCCTTATGGAATCTATGCTGTTCCTGAGATTTCTACTATTGGCATGACTGAGGAGGAGGCAAAAGAGAATGCTATTCCTTTCGAGGTGGGGATAGCACGGTTTAGGGAAACGTCGAGGGGACACATCATGGGGTTAGACTCTGGCATGATGAAAATGATTGTTTCGATTGAGACCAGAAAACTCTTGGGAGTGCATATTATTGGAGAAGGAGCCACTGAGCTTATCCATATTGGACAAGCTGTTCTAAATTTGGGTGGGCCCCTAGAATATTTTGTGGAAAACACTTTTAATTATCCTACGCTAGCTGAGGCTTACAAAATCGCCGCCCTTGACGTTTGGAATAGAATGCCCCGATCGAACTAAATACGTTTTGGTATTTATATTTGAAAAACAGTAATCTGGCCAGACTGTCGAGAGTATACAGCTCGGAAGTATCCATAACAGTATTTTGGAGGTCTTATGGATTTAAAATTAGTTGATAGGAAGGTAATTGTTACAGGCGCAAGCAGGGGAATTGGATTAGCTATAGCTAAAGAATTTGCCAAAGAGGGGGCTTCAGTGTCTATTTGTGCTCGGGGTGTAGAAAATCTCGAAAAGGCGCGAAAAACTATAGCAGAAGATGGTGGTAAGGTACACGCGGAGATCTGTGATGTATCGAACCAAACAAGTCTCAAGAGTTATATTGATAATGCCGTAGAGGAATTAGGTGGGCTGAATGTACTAGTAAATAATCCGTCTGGATTTGGAAAAACCGACGATGAAGAAGGTTGGACGCTAGGGCTAGAAGTTGATTTGATGGCTTTAGTTAGAGGCTCTTGGTTTGCTGTCCCGTACATTGCAGAAACTGGAGGTGGTGCACTTATCCATATTTCTTCTATTTCTGGATTGACGTCGTCCTTGCGAACTCCGCCGTACGGGGCGGTTAAAGCGGCCGTAATACAGTATACTAAAACTCAGGCATTACAGTTAGCGTCGAAAAATATAAGGACCAACTGTATAGCGCCTGGTTCTATTGAATTTCCTGGTGGAACATGGGATGACGCAAGGCAAAATAACCCAAAACTATATTCTGGTATAAAAAAGTCTATTCCCTTTGGTCGCTTGGGTGACCCGGAAGAAGTCGCTAGACTAGCGGTTTTTCTCGGATCGGATGCAGCATCTTGGATTACTGGTGAAACCATTGCGGTTGATGGTGGACAGATGCTGTGATTTTTAAATGGTTTTAATAGGTGGGTGCTGCATTACTGAATGTCCTTTAAAGCGCTGGCGGCAGAGCGGATGGCTTGAATAGTCTGCTCGACATCGTCTTCATCATGGGCCAATGAAACATAAAATTTGCTGTCACCTTTAAAAATATTTCTAGCTCGCAGCAAGGCGTTAAAAGCTGCTGCTTTTTTTGAATCGGATTTTAGTACTCCTCGATAATCTTTGATTCCTGCTTCGGTAAAAAACACATCGAATAAGGGAGGTTCTCCTATAACAACTGCATCGTGCTGATTATCATGCATCGCGCCTTTTAGTGCCGACATTATAAGTTCTCCCGTTTTGAAAACTTTTTCATAAGCTGATTTAGAATTCAAAATATCTAGGGTGGCAAGTCCGGCTGCTGCTGCTACGGGGTTTCCGCTTAACGTGCCGATTTGGGGTAAAAAGTGATCTTCGCCAACAGCTTCTTTATCAAAATATTTCATAAGATCCTTCCGACCGCCTATCGCTGCTAATGGAAAACCCCCTCCAATTATTTTTCCAAGTGAACAAAGGTCTGGCGTTACTCCATAAAACTCTTGTGCGCCTCCGTATGAGAAACGGAAGCCTGTTACAATTTCATCAAAAATCAGAGGTATATCGTATTGCGAAGTGATTTCCCGCAATAGTTCCAAAAATCCATCCATCGGCGGTATTAGACGTTGAAACGGTTCAACAATAACACCTCCGAGTTGATCATGATATTCATCTATTAGGCTCTTTACCGTTTCCTTGTCATTAAAAGGGGCTATTATCACTTCTTCAGTAACCTTTCTTGGGATCCCGGCGGAATCGGGCACAGCTTGTGGATAGTTACTGAGATTCTTAGGCGCTAAACTCATCAAAGAGTAATCGCTCATTCCATGATATCCGCCTTCAAATTTTAATATCTTATCACGCTCTCGATACGCCCGTGCTATGCGCATGGCGTAAAGTGTAGCTTCTGAACCTGAGCTAACGAACCGGACTTGTTCAGCACACATTACCGCCGAGCAAATTTCTTCAGCTAGACGAATGCCATATTCATTGTTAGCAAAAAACGTGGTGCCATGGGGGACTTGATCACATATGGCTTGGGTAACTTGTGGATGTGCATGCCCCACAAACATGGGTCCAGAACCTAGCAAAAAGTCGACATATTCGTTTCCGCTTACGTCCCAGACCCGACCTCCTTTGCCTTTTGCAATTACGGTGTTACCGGCCATATTTCCAAAATTTCCTGCTGGCAACACGACCTTCGCTCGTGAGATGAGATCGTCTTCTAATGCTTTTTTTTCCGAATTTACCATATTGACAACCCTTTCAAAATTTTATCATCAAGCTCGATATCAAAGAACGCTAGATTTACATAGTTTAGTTTCAAGTAATCTAGGTCTGCTAAATCCATCATCGGTTATCCGTTATTGGATATTAATTGCAATTTGTCTCCGCCAGCTGGTTCTCTCCTTATCGGCACGTTATTGCATTCTACAGAAAAAATTAACTAACAAGAAGAGTGTTTAACTATGACCCACGAGTTGGTTCTATACAAATCTGAAGATCGAATCGCAAAAATTACCATAAACCGCCCAGAAAAAATGAATGCACTGTCGAATGCACTTGTAGCAGAACTCAGAGACGCTTTCATTCGTTTTAAGAACTCTGAAGATCAATGTGCTGTGCTAACTAGTTCGGGAGACAAGGCATTTTCAGTAGGAGCGGATATAAAAGACCCGCCAACTGATCCGGACCTTTGGGAGTGTATGCCGGGCGTTGGAGTAATTATCGACAAACCTGTGATAGCAGCTGTTGCTGGCTATTGTGTGGGCGGCGCCTATTGTTTAGTTCAGTTTTGTGACATAGCGGTAGCTGCTGAAAATTCGGATTTTTTCTATCCTGAGGCTCAACTGGGCTTTTGTGGTGGGCTAATAGCTAGCACAGCCGCTCGAATTCCACATAAAGTGGCCATGGAATTTATGCTGACTGGGAAGCACTTTGATGCTCAGAGAGCACTTGAGGTCGGAATGATTAATAAAATTGTTCCAGTAGGAAAGCAAGTTGAAGCAGCGATGGAATACGCGAGGGTTTTGGCTGATAGTGCCCCGCTTGTGGTAAGCATGATAAAACGTTTCGTGCGTGATACGGTCACTCCCAAGGGACCCTCGGAACTTCATGCCTTGGCTCGTTGTGAATTGCTGAGAATACGAAATAGTGATGATCAGCGAGAGGGCGGTGCTGCTTTCAAGGAAAAACGAGTTCCTGTATTTAAGGGAAAGTGATTGCAGATGCGTGCTAGTTGCGCAATAAGCGGACAGGCGTGTTTTAATTGTTTGATTGTGGAGATTCCCCATGGAAAAACCAGCAGGCTTAGGAATTTTCGCATCCACTCACCGATTGAGTGGTGGAGAGTTAGCTTTACTAGTGCAGAACGTGGAACGTCTGGGATTTGGATCATTTTGGTTTCCTGAGGCTCTTTCGTACGAATGTTTATCTCTAGCTGGGTATATTCTGTCCAAAACTAGTGAACTGCATATAGGGACTGGAATAGCGAACATCTATGCCCGAGATGCAATATCGTCGGCACAAGGACACGATACCCTAAATAGATTATATAGAGGAAGATTCATTCTTGGTCTTGGCGTAAGTCACGTTTCTTTCGTCGAAGGCGCCAGAGGCCACAGCTACGGAAAACCGCTTGCAACTATGCGCAGTTATCTGGAAAACATGGCATGCGCGGACATCGATGAAAAGATCAAAATTAATGAACGGAATATTGTCCTCGCGGCACTTGGGCCAAAAATGCTGAAACTGGCTGGAATGCAGACAAAAGGGGCGCTGCCTTACAGCGTGACACCCGAACATACGGCCTGTGCACGGGAAATAATGGGTCCAAATGCATGGTTATGCGTGGAGCAAAAGATATGTTTAACAAGACATAAATCAGTTGCTCATTCTGTCGCTCGGGAGCAAATGGGACGATACATAAAATGGGAAAATTACCGGAATAATTGGTTCAGACTAGGGTTTGAAGAAGAGGACTTGGCCGGACATGGCTCTTCACGGTTTTTGGATGCTATGGTTGTCTGGGGAGGAGAGAAAACTATTGAAGCTTGTATAGATGCTCATTTTCGGGCAGGAGCCAACCAAGTTCTACTTCAACCCTTTAAGCCTGAAGGGGGACTAGGTCCCGACTTTAATGCTTTGACAGCATTTGCCCCTAATAGCTAGTCAAATGCGCATTATTTGTCATTTATCTCCTTTGTGTGGAACACAGTTGAGGTATAATTTGGGCTGAATAACTGCTCGTCGCAGATCGTTCTAAATGCCGATTTATACCTTAAAAAAAATTAAGTTATTTCAATAGGTATTGATTATAGATGGAGGATTTCATTAAAGCGACCGGAGAAGGACGGGTATCAAAAGTTGATAGTTCACGCGCGTGGTGGCGTTTGATCGCATCTCTAGTCATTGGTAGCGTAGGCGGCGTAGGTATGTGGTCGTCAGTTGTTCTGCTACCTGAAATCGAAAGATATTTCGTTCTAGACCGAAGTCAGGCAGCGCTGCCGTATACTGTAACCATGATGGGTATTGTATTTGGCAATGTTTTAATGGGACGTATGGTTGATAGATTTGGCGTAGTAACACCGACGTTAGTTTCAGCTTTTTGCTTAGGCCTAGGTTATCTGGGTATAGCCTTTGTCCCGAACTTTTGGTTGTTTTTGCTTTATCAGGGGATTTTAATAGGAATATTGGGCACATCCGGTACGTTTGGACCGATGATATCGTCTGTGTCACTTTGGTTTTTGCGCCATAGAGGTATAGCGGTGTCCTTAGTAGCGACAGGAAGCTACATTGCTGGCACGATCTGGCCACCTATCCTCCGAAATTTAATGGACACCATTGGATGGCAAAATACCCATTTAATATTAGGCGCTGTTTGTTTTACCGTAATGGTGCCTTTCGCAATTTTCTTGCGTGGGAGCCCGCCAGTCGAGGTTGAGTCAGACGGTCACAAATCGGTATCTCCATTGGCCGAACCTCCTTTCTCATTGAGTGTATTGCAGTTATTATTAATAATGGCGGGCGTTGCTTGCTGCGTGGCCATGTCGATGCCACAGGTCCATATTGTTGCCTATTGTGTAGATTTAAAAGTTGGTGCTCAGCGGGGTGCAGAGATGCTCTCAATTATGTTTGGATTGGGAGTAATAAGCCGGATCGCCTTTGGGTTTCTTACAGATAGGATAGGTGCCCCGTGGGCGCTATTCATCGGATCATTACTTCAGGCAGTGTCGCTACTATTATTTCTGCCAGCAGATAATCTGACCTCGTTATATCTGGTTTCAGCATTATTTGGGTTGTTTCAGGGAGGGATAGTTCCGGCTTATGCCGTTATAATCCGGAACTATTATCCTGCAAACCAGGCAGGATTTCGGGTCGGATTGGTTTTGTCAGCTACTATGGGTGGAATGGCATTCGGTGGATGGCTGTCAGGAGAAATATTTGACCTAACCTTGTCCTATGAAGCTGCCTTCTTAAATGGCTTCGCCTGGAATATTTTCAATTTAGCGATTGTGGCTCTTATAATATGGAGGATCAGAAGAATTGTTAAGCCGATTGTAAGAACATTGGCTGGTGGTACTCCAGCGTTGGGGCGCTGGCCGGGGCCGTTAACTTAGTTTTTAATCACAATTTACAACGTGGGAAAAACGGGCGTTTTAATACTAAGGAGGTAGATAATGACTTATACTGTTATTGCGAGGTGTGAAAACAGTGGCACATTTGGAATTGCCATTGCAACTTATTCAATAGCTGTTGGCGGATATTGTCCTTTCTTCTCGCGGGACGTCGCAATGTTGTCGACCCAGGCTTCAGTCAACGCTTCGCTCGGGCCACTAGCTATAGATTCTTTGGTCGCTGGAAGATCCCCTTCGCAAACATTAATGGATCTAGCCTCTTCCGACCCCGGTTTTGATTATAGGCAAGTAGGAATTATTGATTGCTATGGAAAAGTCGGTATGCATACGGGCAGTTCTTGCCACAATTGGGCAGGACATGAAATTGGCAAGAGCTTTGCTGTATTTGGTAATGTATTGGCATCGGCGGTCACCGTTGAGGCTATGGCTGAAAAATTCGAGCAGGTTAAAAATACTAATTTAGCAGATCGTTTAATATTGACGCTGGAGGCAGGAAGAGATGCGGGGGGGCAGGCATCCCCAGATGGGGTTCACCTTAATGAGCGATCGGCTGCTTTGTCCATCAAAGGTGCTGATATTGTAAATGACATAGATCTCAGAGTTGATATGCATGAAGATGCCGTGACTGAGCTTCGAAGAGTTTACGATGGTTATGTGCCGTACTTAGAATATTACGAACTCCGTGCTCGGGCGCCGGAGAAGGCAGCCCCGCAATATGCTTGGGTAAAGGAACGATTTAACAAGTAGAGACGGGAGGTAAACATTGAAAATAGATAGGATAGAACTGCAGGTAATCGGCCCTGAGTTAAAACGTTATACATGGTCACATGATCTTCCAGAACAGTTTCAAAGCCTAACGATATTGAGACTATTTACGGACGATGGAGTGGAAGGCGTGGCGGGTGTTTGGAATGCGGCCAGCTATGACTACGATCGGTACACCGCTGAAAGTTTGCGACATCTTATGCCTGTTATGATTGGTCGAGATCCAAGGCAATATGAAAAATTGTTGTTTGATCTGCGACCAAGAGTATTTCCTCTGCCGCCAGGCGCTATGAGTTTGATTGATATTGCCTTATTGGATATCGAGGGTAAGTTAACTAATAAGCCTATTCACAAAGTCCTTGGAGCGGAAGCCGCCTCAATTAAATCTTATGCGAGTACGCCAATGTACGATGATATTGAGGCTTATATGGACAAGATAGAAGAACTTCTTGAGCTCGGATTTACAGCTATTAAATTTCATACATGGTGCATAATAGAGGATGATCTTGCATTGGCTAATGAAGCTAGACGAAGGTTTCCAGAGATGACTTTTATGTTAGACGCCGAAAATAATTATGAATTTGAAGATGGGTTAAAAATGGCGATGGCTCTCTCGGAGCTTAATTTTGAGTGGTTTGAGGCACCCTATCCTGATCATGACATCGACGCCTATAGAAAGATCACAAAAGTAGCAAAAATACCAATTGTACCGTCGGGCAACTGGATACAAGATTTGTCTTTATTTAAAGAATGTCTTTTAACTAAGTTGTGGAACCGAAGCAGAACTGACGTCACTATTATGGGTGGTATTCGCCCAGCTTTGCGCGCTATGCAACTGTCGAAAGAATTAGGAATGCAATGCGAGTTGATGTCGTGGGGTTATACGCTTGCTCATGTAGCCAATCTACATGTCATGTTGGCAGCTGGAAACTGTTCTTACTTCGAACAATCACTTCCATATGAACTTTTTGAATATGGGGTTCTCGACACAATTAGAACAGACAAAAGTGGTATGGTATCGGCTCCTAAGAAGCCCGGCCTAGGAGTAGAGATAGACTGGAATGCAATGGCGGCGCGAACCGTTTACTCTATAATATGCAACAAGGATGGAGTTAAGAGTTGAATTTTCTTTGAGAAAATGTTTGCTAACGTGCTGTCCAGCCTCCGTCCACAAGTAAGCTGCCACCCGTCACCATACCCGAGGCTGGCGACGCTAGAAAGACTACAGCGTCAGCTACGTCCTCTACCTGACCTAGTTTCCCCATGGGAATTCTTGACAGCGTATCTTTGGCGAAGTCAGCATTTTCGAAAAAAGGTTTGGTTAGTGGCGTTTCAATAAAGGTTGGACCAACTGAATTAACCCGTATTCCGTGGGGTGCAAGTTCTACACCCATCGCTTTGGTCAAACCTTCAATCGCATGTTTGCTTGCGCAATATACTGTCCTATTGGGTGCCCCCACATGTCCCATTTGGGAAGACATGTGGATTATAGAGCCTCCATGCCCTCTCTTGAGCATTTCTCGAACTACGGCTTGGGCCATCAAAAAAGCGCCTCGGACGTTGAGGTTTAAAATCGTATCCAAATTGCCTAGGCTGACCGTTGAGAAAGGTTCTGGAATGTTTGTTCCTGCGTTGTTAACAAGGACGTCAATTCTTCCAAGTGTAGGGATAATTTTTTCGATTTGATAGGGATCGGCGGCGTCACAAACTGCGACTTCAGCAACTCCTCCATCTTTTTGTATTTTTGCCTTTAACTCTTCTAATTCACTAACTGTTCGGCTCATGAGCACAACGTGGGCTCCAGCATCGGCCAAAGCGACAGCACATGCTTCTCCTAAACCACGCCCGGCACCGCTAACCAGGGCTTTCAAACCATCCAATCGAAATCTTTCAAGAGAACGAGTTCGGGGCGTTTGCATTGTTAAAAATCCCAATAGTTATAAACTTTATTAAAAGGGGTTGTTTAGCTGCCGGCCACGTTGCTACCACCATATCTTCGTATCCTAAGGTCTGCTTGTTCTTTATGTCCGGAAAAGCCTTCGATGGCGCAGAGCCGAGAGCAGTATTCGCCTATCATGGCGCTAGCTTCTGGGGTAGTAATGCGTTGGTAGGTGCAGGTTTTTAAAAATTTCCCCACCCATAATCCGCCCGTGTAACGAGCCGCTTTTCGTGTTGGCAGAGTATGATTTGTCCCAATTACTTTATCTCCATATGAAACATTCGTTTCTGGCCCTAAAAACAAGGCGCCAAAATTTTTCATGTTCTGCAGAAAATAGCCGGGTTTTTGGGTCATAACTTGAACATGTTCGCAAGCTATTTCATTTGCGACTTCCAACATTTCGGTTTCACTTTCGCATAGGATCACTTGTCCAAAATCCTTCCACGCCTGTGCGGCTATTGGAGCGGTTGACAATGTCTTTAATTGTCGCGTTATTTCTCTCATAGTTGAAGCGGCCAGTTTTTCAGAAGTGGTAATCAAAGTTGCTGGAGATGTTGGACCGTGTTCTGCCTGGCCGAGGAGATCTGTCGCGCACATTTCGCCATCTACCGTATCGTCCGCTATAATCAGAGTTTCAGTCGGGCCTGCGAATAAATCAATGCCTACGCGACCATATAACTGTCTTTTGGCTTCAGCTACAAAGGCGTTCCCGGGACCAACTAACATATCAACAGGGGCAATCGTTTCTGTTCCCAAGGCCATGGCACCAACCGCTTGAATGCCGCCTAAACAATATATTTCATGTGCTCCGGCTAGATGCATTGCCGTGACAACAGCCGGATTGGGGCCGCCATTAAATGGTGGTGAGGCGGCAATAATTCTACCAACACCTGCTACGCCTGCGGTCACAATACTCATATGAGCAGAAGCGACCATCGGGTATTTCCCTCCGGGAACGTAGCAGCCAACACTCTCTACAGGAATATTTTTATGTCCAAGAATTATGCCGGGAAGTGTTTCAACTTCTACGTCGGTTATTGAAGATTTTTGTACCTCAGCAAAGTTGCGGACTTGTTCTTGTGCAAACTCAATATCCTTTATCTCTTGTGATTTTAGTTGATTGATACATTTCCCAATTTGTTCCTTTGATAAAAGAAAGCTTTTTGGGGACCAATCGTCAAATTGTTTCGACAAGGCGTGTACCGCCGCATCGCCCTGGTTTTCTATTTCTAATAAGGTCTTCTCTACGATAGATTTAACTTTCGTATTTTCTTCTTCTTTTTCAGATTCAGATAGGCCTGTTTTTAAAAAGACAGCCATTAGCTTCTCCACCAAAATACCTTTTCGATCACCTGATAATCACTTTCATCCAATTATAAAAGCTGATTGTAATCATTTATTGTTGAAATTCAAAACTTCGATTGTTTGGTGGATGTCGTTTGCCGATTAGGTTGGGTTTTAATAGAAAAAACGTATCCCTACAATTCCCAATCACGGGATTTTGTGCTTTTTACTGCTCTGGCTTTATTTCCGATCTTAAAAACACGATCTGGGGAACCCCAACCGATTAATTTGGTAACTGCGCGCGCAGTGTCTTCATCCCAATTCTTATGATTTGATGCGACACCACGGATAAACTCTAGATCCTTTTCCAAAGCCCGGATCATTGCTTCGGGAGGGGCATTTTTAATTTTATGTCTTCCCATCGGTTTCTCACACAATTTCCCAAGAAATTTCACAAAACTCTCTCGTTCTATAGTGTTGGTAACTTTCTTTTTAAAATTTAAATGGTTAATTTTTCTCTGTCTTCTCCAAAGATTATTTCCACATAGCTATCTATATATAGTGTAATTGCTCCCGTTGCCGTGTGAGATTTATCACCAATCGGTTAGGGGTTTGAGGAAATTAACAGAAGGATAATTGTTCAAAAGGTAAAAAATGCTGTTTAATAAAATAGACTATGGCAGGAGATTTGCGAATGACGGGTGAACATCCTCTTCTACAAATAGCGCTGTTAAGTGATATCCCTGAACAGCAATTGGCATTTCTGAGCCAGCGCTGCAAGTGGAGAACTTTCCAACCTGAGGAGCTGATACTTAATCTTAATGACCGAACAACAGACGTTTATTTAATTGTTAGAGGTGAGGTAAGAGTATCAGTATTTTCAGAGTCTGGTCGCAGGGTAATAATGAGTGATTTGAAATCCGGAGAGCACTTCGGGGAATATTCTGCTATAGACGGACAACCGCGTTCAGCCACTATAGTGGCCTTGACCAAAACGGTTGTTGCACAAATGCCCGATACAATGTTTCGTGATCTTCTGTGTAACTATCCGGCTGCTTCAATGAAGGTTATGGAGTCAATGGTAGGAGTTATCAGGGCATTAAATGAACGCGTCGTTGAATTTAGTACAATGGGTGTGCGCAATAGAGTCCATGCCGAACTCCTTCGGCTAGCTTATTCTGGAAGAATTTTGGATGGAGCGGGCAGAATATCACCGCCTCCGACGCATGCAGAGATTGCTTCACGTATAAGTACCCATAGGGAGGCGGTAACGCGTGAGTTAAAACAGCTAGATCGATTGGGCAAAATTGAGAGAACTAAGGGAGCAATCGTAATAAAGAATTTGAAAGAATTTGAGCAGATGGTTTCAGATGCTCGAGCGGGAAAGATAGATTGATAAGACAGTAGGAATCGTCAGATGTTGTATAGAATTTTTTGAAAAGTTGGGTTCTGGATTTATATGCGAAGAAAAGTGTTATATCTTGTTAAGGCTGGTGAAGAATTCTATGAATTAATCCGCTCGGTGATGCCGCTGGATCGTTATGAACTATTGACGCTTGAAGACGGAACAGAAAAAGAACGACATAGTCTTCTATCTGAGGTTGAGATGGTGATTGTAGGAGGAATTCGAATGTCGGAGGAAGACGTCGAGGCAGCCAAAAAATTACGCTTGGTCTTACACCAGGGGGTAGGTTACCACGATACGGTCGCAACAGGTTTATTAATGGAACGTCAAATTAGGTTGGCATTAACTCCACAGGGAACGAGCGAGGGCGTAGCCGAACACACCATAATGATGATGCTGGCGGTAGGACGAAGGCTAACTTTTTGTGATTCTGAACTTCGAAAAGGGATATGGCATTCGAACACATTTCGTTCCTCGGCGAGACAACTGATGGGCTCTACAGTGGGCATAATTGGGCTTGGACGGATTGGGAGACAGGTAGCTCAGCGGCTAATAGGATTTAATACGAAAACGTTGTATACAGACTTGTTAGAAATACCTAGAGAGATAGAGAGGGAGCTTCACGTCACCAGAACTACTCTCGACGGTTTGTTGTCAGAAAGTGATTTCGTCACCCTGCATGTTCCCTTGACCAAACTTACACATCACTTGATTGATGCGGCTGCGTTGGCGAAGATGAAGCCCGAGGTAACTTTAATAAATTGTGCGAGGGGGCCCGTTGTTTCCGAGAAAGCACTATTGCGAGCACTTATAGCAGGTCAAATAGGGGGAGTTGGGCTAGACGTATTTGAAACCGAACCTCCTGTTGCGCCAAGCCCATTTGCCGAATTTCCAAATGTAGTGTTAACCCCTCACCATGCTCCTGGGACCCGAGATACGATGATTGTAAAATTTAGAGAAATTTTTCTTAACGCGGATCGTTTTTTTTCCGGGGAACGAATGGAAAATGAAGTAAGTCTCAGTTAAACTCAAACGGAGTTTTGCTGGGTCATATTATGTGTTGGGGTTTTCTTAGACAGATACTAGCTGTGGGAAAATTTAGTTATGAAAGTGGATATTAATTCAGACCTGGGAGAGAGCTGGGGCGCGTTTACTAAGGGTAATGATACCGAGATGCTGCAACTAGTGACTAGTGCGAACGTCGCGTGTGGATATCACGCCGGCGACCCTAGCGTCATGAGGGAGACAGTGTCAGTGGCCGTCAAAAGTGGTGTATCCATTGGAGCACATCCCAGTTATATGGATCTATTAGGATTCGGTCGGCGACGGATAATAGGAGATACGCCAGCCGAATTAGAGCGCCAAATAATTTATCAAATTGGATCGTTGCAGGGTGTCGCTGCAATGTTTAACACCAAATTAACGCATGTCAAAAGTCACGGTTTCCTGGGGAATATTTCGGCTGAAGATGATGATATAGCCATGACAGTTGCACGAGCGATAAAGGCAGTAGACTCAAATCTTATCATGGTAGTCATGCCTGGACTTGCTACAGAACGTGCAGCCCATAAATTAGGACTTCGGCTGGCAAGAGAGGTCTATGCAGACCGTAGCTACCAGGATAATGGAAATCTGACTCCTAGGAATGAACCTAACGCTGTGTTACATGATGAAAAAAAGGCGGCCGACCGCGTTATTCGAATGCTTGAGGAACAGGCTGTTACGTCTGTATCGGGAAAGAAAATAGGAGTGAGAATTGATACGATCTGCGTTCATGGGGATAACCCTGCTGCAGTTGGGATGGCTTCAACAGTTCGCGATGCAATCGTTAATAGTGGTTTTGATTTGAAGGCATTTCAGACATTTGTTTGATGCAAAATCAGAAAGAAATACGTGGCAGATGGCGATTAATAAATGTTTTTTTAATATCGAGCAGCCTCATTACATGTGATCTATTGAGAATACAGGGATGTAATTTAAGAGTTGATCTAACAGCGTTTTATCAGGCGGTGTATCACCATAGGGTTCGCCAGATTATGGCATAAAACTGGAGAATAGTATGATTGAACTTTCAATATCAACGGCGGCGTTAAAGTCGTGAACGGCCTGATTTGGCCAAATGGTAGGCGTTTGGCGGTGTCTCTGGTCGTCAATGTTGAAGAGGGCTCTGAACTTACTATAGTAGAGGGAGATCGAGGGCCGGAGCCGGTTGACGAGTTGGGAGTATCACTGAAGAAACCAGTCAGAAATTTTGGAAATGAGAGTAATTATCGATACGGGATTACGCGGGGCGCTCCAAGAATTATGGAGCTCTTTGATGCATTTAATCTAAAAAGCACTTTCACAGCTGCTGCTGTTAGCCTAGAGCGAGCACCGCAGTTGACCGAGCAGATTGT
>CAYFGZ010000065.1:0-18777 GCA_964342575.1 uncultured Nisaea sp.
GGCCTTAACGGGTGGTGCTTCCGATGGATCGACCACCATGGTGGTTTTATTTGATGAATCATGGGCGATGTAAATATAATTGTCTGAAAGTGCTGGAACTAGAATAATCTCGAATGGTGCCATATCATTCTCTCCGAATATCTTTTTTGTTTTTAGCGCCAAAAAGGATAGCATCAAGAAGTAGTGACCGCCAATACCAAGAATTTTCGAAGTTATTTGAGAGGAATCTTATGAAAATAGCTAATATCGAAGTAATCGAGATGGAAATGCCATTTGCTCGCGGAGTAGATAAACCTAATGAGGTGGGATTTCTCAATTGGGCGAAATTAGATTTCTGCCTATTGAAAGTAGAAACAGATAATGGGATTGTTGGTTGGGGTGATGCCTTTAGTTTTCAGTGTCGTAGAGCGGTAGCAGAAGCAGTAACTCATATGGTGGTACCTAGGGTAATAGGAAGAGATGCGAATGATGTTATAAATATAAATAGTGAGTTACAGCAAGCGTTGCATCTTTTCGGTCGTTATGGAATAACCATGTTTGCTATTTCGGGCCTTGATATTGCCCTTTGGGATATTGCAGCAAAAGCATCGGGAATGCCTTTATACAAATTTTTGGGGGCCTCGAAAGTTAAACAGGTTCCAGCTTATGCAAGCCTCTTTCGCTATGAAGACCCAGACCTTGTTGCCGATAGAGTGAATTATGCTAAAGAACTCGCCTACGAGAACATTAAACTCCACGAGATAGGTATCGAAGAAATTCGGAAGGCGCGCGACGTTGCCGGTGAGGATCTTTCTCTAATGGTTGACGTTAATTGTCCCTGGACCCTTGAGCAGGCTTTTGTAATGGCAAGAGACTTGAAGGAGTTGGATTTATTTTGGTTGGAAGAACCGATTAATCCTCCAGAAGATTTTGACTCGATGGCGAGGCTCCGAGCTGAGACGGGAATTTCAATTGCGGCGGGTGAAAATGCGAGCACAGCATTTGAATTCAAGCGAATGATGGAATGTCGATCGGTAGATTACGCTCAACCCAGCGTTACCAAAGTCGGTGGAATCACTGAATTTCTAAAAGTTTTCACGCTTGCTGAGGTTTTTGGAACTCAAATAATGCCTCATTCTCCATATTTTGGTCCCGGCTTTTTAGCGACACTGCAATTAGCACAGAGTAGGCCGAATCCGGGAATGATAGAACGCATTTTTATTGAACCCGAAGCAGCGTTGTATCCAGTTGAGATATACACCCCCTCCCGAGGCTGCCTTGGGGTTCCAGATGGAAATGGGTTGGGTTTAGATCCGGATTTGGATGTAATCAAGACTTACCGAATTAACTAGGGATAGGATTATGGTTGGCACTTTGTTGGTGGACCGATGTACAACGACGCTATTGATCTAGCCGCATTTTATAATACAGCGCTTGGGCATACAGCAAGTCGTCTGATACGTCGTAAAGTGAGAAGAATATGGCCGAATTTATCGGGTTCGGTCATCATGGGAATGGGATATGCTACCCCTTATCTGCGACCATTCATGTCAGAAGCGGATAGAGTATTTGCAGCAATGCCAGCTCAACAGGGGGCCACCTATTGGCCCGCGGGAGCTCTAAATCTAACAGTTCTTTGCGATGATGGGGAGTTGCCTCTTCAAGACTCGTCCGTTGATAGAATTATAATGGCACATTGTGTCGAATGTACCGAACAGTTGAGAACGATGCTTAATGAAGCTTGGAGAGTCTTGGCCAGCGATGGACGTCTGTTAGTGATAGTGCCTAATCGCAGGGGCCTCTGGGCACGGTTTGAAAGAACGCCGTTTGGTCATGGACAACCATACTCAATATCGCAACTTTCTCGGTTACTTCGAGACAACATGTTTATGACTAGTAAGATAGAGTGTGCTCTATATATACCGCCTTACCCAGGAAGAATAATTATTCGGTCCGCTGTCGGAATAGAAGATCTAGGTTCTCGATGGTTGAGAAGATTGGGTGGCGTGGTTGTTGTTGAGGCGACAAAGCAAATATACGCTGCAAGTAAAGTTAGACATTTAGAGAGGCGTGGCAGGAATTTGGTGCCTGTTTCGGTAGCTCGGGTGTCTAATGTTGAGAAGTATTAGTTTGAGAAAGATGAATAAAGACTGGAATTAAGAAAAAACTACCCGTAAAAAAGATTTTGTGGATAACCGAATTTAAAGAAAAAAGTGTATAGTGCGACACCAAACTTGATATAGTTAAAAAATCTGGGCGTCGCGACCAAAGGCTGTAGATGATGCCTCTTGCATTAGTGCCAACACCGCTTTAATCGTATCACATTTTATGACACTGCTCCGCGGAGATAACGCTTGGATAGATTGCAGCACTTAAGACGAGAGATTGATCAGATCGACGAGAAATTGCACGATCTTTTGATGCGTCGAATAGAGATAGGTAGAGAAGTCGCAGAAGCAAAAAAATCGGACATGAGCTCGAAATTGCGGCCGGGGCGAGAGGCCCAGATAATGAGAGTGTTGGCTTCCCGCAATAGAACACCATTATCTCTGGATTCTATTTCACGAATATGGCGAGAAATATTGAGCGCCAATCTTAATCAGCAAATTGCGGTTACCGCAGCTCTTTACGCGCCAAACATAGATTACTATGACTTAGCTCAGGATTATTGTGGCAGCAGCTCCAAGATTATGCAGTACGAATCTGCGGAAGAAGTTCTGAAAAATGTGAGAAACGGTAGTGCACAGATAGGAATTTTGCCTGGTTTTTTGGACGAAAAAGAACGAAAATGGTGGGTCAGGTTAATTAATCAGGGAGAGAAAGACAGAATAAACATAATATCGGTTATTCCCCTATTAGAAAGCAAAAAAGGGCGCTATGATTCTGTTATCGTTGCCGCTCAGGAGCCAGACGAGTCGGGGTGTGATAGTACGTTGTTTGCTGTCAGAGGAGAGTTAAATCCCAAGCTGGGAAATGTTATAGACAGTGGATACGGCCAACCATGGAAACTATTAATAGTTGAAGGTTTTGTTGAGGAAATAGCCGGTGCTGCCCATCTGGAATGGTTTCGACTTGGCAGTTTTGCCAATAAAATAGTGTGTTAAATTACCCCTGACTGATGAGGTTAGTATGACGTATCCAAGAGCTCGCTCAACTATCGAAGAAATGGCCCGCTATCAACCAAACTTGAGTGCACCAAGTACAGGGCGTATTATAAGGCTGTCAGCAAACGAGGGAGCCTTTGGACCAAGTCCAAAGGCCATAAAGGCTCTGAACAGTGTTGCTCAGCATATACACTGGTACCCTGAAGAAGAGCCAGCTGCTCTTGCTGAAGCATTGGGATCAAAGTACTCATTAGATCCGGATAGAATGATTTTTGGATGCGGATCTGACGAACTCATAATGTCCATTTGCCAGGCCTATTTAGACCCTGGAGACGAGGCCATACATACGGAATATGGTTTTATAATGTACCCAATGTCCATTCGAGTTGCTGGGGGAGTTCCAATATCGGCTCCTGATAGAAACTATACAGTAGATATTGATGCTGTATTGGAGAGAATAACTGATAAGACAAAAATTGTTTTTATAGCGAATCCAAATAATCCTACTGGCTCATATTTATCTCACACTGAGGTCAGTAGATTACATCAAAATTTACCCCACACAGTGCTGCTTGTTCTAGATTCCGCCTATTCAGAGTTTGTGGTCCGAAATGATTATTCAAGTGGAGCTGAACTAGTTGAAATATCTGAAAATGTTGTGATGCTGCGAACATTTTCCAAACTTTATGGATTAGCCGGATTGAGGTTGGGGTGGGGATATGCACCGAAGCATGTGATTGATGCTATTCATGTTGTAAAACAGCCGTTTGGCGCGAACCGAGCTGCAGTTAGTGCGGCTTTAGCCGCTTTGGATGATCAAAAGTTTATCGACAAGTCCGTAAAGCACAATGAGATCTGGCGAACTTGGACATCAACTGAATTTGAGAAACTTGGTCTTTATTGCCTCCCCAGCGTTGCGAACTTTTTGATGGTACGCTTTCCCTCAGAAACAGGGCGGACAGCGGTTGAAGCCGGAACATATCTAAGCAACCGGGGAATTTTAACACGCGGTATGAGTGGTTATGGTGCCTCTGATTACTTGCGCCTTTCTATAGGGACTCAGGATGAAATGAAAATTGTGGTAAAAACTGTTTCGGATTTTTTAAATGAGAAAGTGCCTAGCGATGAGTGATGAAATTAGTGATAACAAATTTATTTTTAATTCCGTCACTTTGATAGGCATTGGTCACATTGGTTCGTCATTAGCTAGAGCAATTAGAAAAAAAACAGGACTTGTAAAACGTATTTCAGCTACAGATGTGGATCCGATAACTCTCAAGAAAGCTATCGAACTTAAATTGGTAGATAATGTTGTTACTGACTTAGGAGAAGCAGTTACTAGCGCCGATTGCGTAATTTTGTGCACACCTATAGGAAGTTACGGCAAAATTATGGAAGTCATCTCGCGGCATCTGAAATCCGGTTGTATAGTTAGCGATGTAGGTTCAGTTAAAGAAGGTCCAATTAACGACATTTTACCTTATATCCCCAGTGATGTTCATCTTGTTCCGGGGCACCCTATAGCAGGAACCGAACATTCTGGCCCAGAATCCGGTTTCGCGGAGTTATTTGAGGGTCGCTATTGGTTGTTAACTCCTCTCGCGGGAACAGATCCGAAGGCGACTTTAAAAATGCGTCGTTTGTGCGAGGGCATTGGTGCGATGGTGGAAGAAATGGATGCAGATTATCATGATAAAGTGCTCGCAATCACGTCGCATGTGCCGCATCTGATAGCGTATACTATTGTTGGGACGGCAGATGACTTGGAAGATCAGACGCAGGCAGACGTTATTCGATTTTCAGCCTCGGGTTTCAGGGATTTTACGCGGATTGCTGGGTCAAATCCGATAATGTGGAGGGACATTTTTCTGAACAATAGGGAGGCCGTTTTAGAGATGTTGCAGCGATTTTCCGAAGACCTTACTATGTTGCAAAGGGCTATAAGGTGGGGTGAGGGAGAAAAACTGGAGAGATTATTTACTCGGACGAGAGAAATAAGGCGAGGAGTAATAGATGCCCGCCAGGAGGTCCCTCCGTCAGCGGAAAAGACTCGATAGTTTTGCAACAACAAACGGCCCAAAACGTAATTTCCCATTTTGAGCAGTTATTGGTATTTGAATAGAGCTAACTCCATTCGTATTGGTTTTAAGTGGTAGGAGTTTTAGGCTAAGTTTTAAGAACTCTGCTTCAGACTTTTTCAAACTACCGTTACTTACTTGTTGGTCTATTATCTGGTCGGAACCAGACACTAATATCGAGCCAGCGCCAATCGGTTTCAGTTCTTGGTCAAGAGCTAAGGTGCCGGATAACTCGATATTAATGGGAGGCCAACTTAATTTGGCATTTTCGATCTCAATTATTCCCCCCTCATCACGCCATTCCACAAGATCTTCTAGTCTAGCAACGCCAAAATCGCCGATAATCGACAGCGATACGAGTATTTTGCTGGAGCTTTTGGGGTATCTAGCTTTTTCCGTATTTAAAACAATATTTGAACTGACAAAATCAATCTGGCGAAGGATTTTAGTGGAATTTGGATCTATCGGTTTTATCTGGTTGAATTGCCCTTTTATGGTTTGAATGTTCGCCAGAGTTTTCCATTTGTCATCCGTGTAGTCAGTGGTTCGATACGAGATGACTGCGTTTTTGACCTCATAAGTTGCTGAAGTCGCCCCAGTAGTATCAGCGATAATTACAAATGATGCATTCCCTAGGTCCGACTTCCATTTCACCGAGTCGGATTTGTCATAAAATAGGAAACTTGCATTTTTCGCCGTGGCATCGATACGATGCGACTCTAATATACTCATACCCATAATTATGTCTTTGCTAATACACTCAATTTGTCCATCTAAATAGGGCACCGAGGCAGTAACCGCTTCAATCTGCCACTCTACACGAAATGGGAAACCACTACGGATGAAGGAATCTGGATTATATTTAATATATTTGTTTTCGCTTGAACTGAGAAAGTCCTGAATTTTGTAGTACGACCACTGGCTGACCGCGAACCAGGCACAGCAGTATAGAAAAAAAATAATTGGGATGGCGATAATTAAGAATAGCCTTTTTTTACTTCCAACACGGTTCTTAACAGTTTTCATGCGGATGGTCTTTTAATTTTAAAGAAGAGGACAACTATAGCAGGCCTGATTAATTTAGTTGAAAAATTTTTATTTTTAAAAATTTGCGGATAAGATGATACGCAGACTTTGACGGATTAGTTTATAATGTATGCGGTTTTAATCACTAAAGCATAGGTTCTAGGGATTAATAGTAAAACTTTGCTGGGTACTTAAACAAACTACCATTAAGGTATTTATCTCTACAACTTTCACAGAAGGACGAGATTTATGTTAGATGACCCACCTATTTTAAAAATACGGCGACAACAAAGGCAGCCTACTGATAGACAGATTATAGCTTTTAAAAACGCTATGACAGGCAATGTGGTAGATTGCATGGATGGCAGGGGTGCAATGGATCATAGAATAAAACCGCTAGATGCTTCTATTGCGACTGTCTGCGGTCCTGCACTTACCTGCTTTGCTTATCCTGCTGATAATCTGGGCGTTTTAGCTGCGCTTCATATATCACGTCCTGGCGACATTATCGTCTGTGCGAATGACTCGTATTCAGAGACTGCGACAATAGGAGACTTAGTCTGTGGAATGATGAAAAATAAGGGTGTAGCGGGTTACGTCACGGATGGCATGGTTCGCGATCAGGAAGGAATAAGGCCTTGGGAGCTTCCTATATTTTGCAAGGGGGTGACGCCCAATTCTCCGGCGCGCACAGGTCCGGGGTCTGTGGGGCTACCTATTACTATAGGTGGGATAACCGTCGAGACAGGTGATATGATTGTTTGTGATCGTGATGGTGTAGTGGCGATTCCTTTTGACGTTATTGATTCGGTAATATCTAAACTAGAACCCCTCCGGAAAGCCGAAACGAGCGTGGAGAGTTTGGTTAAGTCAGGGATGTGCGAGCCAGATTATATAGCGGATTTAATTTCTTCAAATAAAACACACTTTGTCGAGTAAAAATTGAAAGAAAGACGGCGAGAAAAGGAGATGATTTAATGGAGGAATATAGGCAACTTAGTTATGCTTTGGGCGCTGAAATTAACGGTATTTCGCTTAAGAATAACCTTTCGGCCCAGGCTATATCCTTTATTAAGCAAATTTGGAACGAACATCATGTAATATTACTCCGAGAACAAGCGGCAGAACCAGAGGATTTGATAGCATTTGCTAGTAGTTTTGGTTCTTTGGATGATCACGCCAGTACCCCATACTATCGATTAGATGGTTTTCCCCAGTTAATGGAAATCACTACACGGGAATTTAATGGGCGTCCGTCAGAAACAAGAAACGTTGGGAGAAACTGGCATTCTGACTATTCCTATACTCAAAGACCCGCCGCGGCATCAATGCTGTTTTGTGTAGAACCTGCTCCGTTAGGTGGAGACACAATGTTCTGTAATATGGTCAAAGCCTATGAAAACTTGTCTGAAACCATGCGAAAAATCGTTGATGGTCTTCATTCGGTTTACGATTTTGGACTAACAGCGGGATTAAACCAACGTGATGCTAGGGAGGTCGCTGAAACTCATAAATTAAACCCACCAATTGCTCATCCTGCCGTGCGCACTCATCCTGAGAGTGGAAAAAAAGCACTATACGTTAGTGAGCGGGTATCTTATTTCTATGGGATGACGATTGATGAGAGTCGACCGATCATTGATTATCTTTGTCATCATGCTACGAGAGCAGAAAATGTCTATAGACACTCCTGGAGTGCTGGTGACCTCGTCTGCTGGGACAATCGTACTACTATGCATATAGCCTTGACAGATTTTGACCAAACGCTATCCCGTCATATGTTAAGAGCGACACTATTGGGAGAGAAATCTGGATTCGTAGTCTAGCTGCCCCTATACAACGGGACTTCTAAGGCCATTTACAATATCATAATGATCGGGGTGGTCAGTTAAAATAAAGCCATGACGAATGAGAAAGTCGATGATAACTAAATTGCAATTGAATTTAAAAGAGTTAGGCCACGACCCAACAATATCGATTACATTTTCAATTGCTACCAGTTCAAATTTTTCTACTTCGCCATCCAGTGGAGCGGGACGGTAGGAAGGTGGAAGCTCAAGGTCATAGACATACATCACGTGCCGCCGCATCTTTGTTCCAACCTGCATGGTATAGCTAATCTGACCAGAAGGTATAGCCTGCCGAGCTAATTTCTCCGATATGTTTGCTTCTTCATGACATTCCTTAATCACATTCTGTTCAAGGGTCAATCCGGCTGGCTGACCTCCTGCAACCATATTATCGAGTTGGCCGGGAAAAGTCTCTCTGTTTTGAGCTCGCGTTGCCACCCACATTTTTAGATCTGGACCATTTCGGACTATACCGTTCAGATGAAAACCAGTACTTAGTATCCCAAATAGATCGGCAGATCCTCGGTCGATTGTCATCAACGTGGGTTGATCTATTTTGGCACGTACAGCATATTTCTCGTCTGATTTTTCGTTGCCAATTCCTGCCCTGCGAAATGTTTCGAGAATTTCTTCGAAAGCCTGATTGCGGTCCCGAATGGTCTTGAGATTTTTGGACATTTTCAATGAGTCTGATCCCAAGGTAAAAAAGTATGGAAAGGCTAACAGTTTTGACACGATTTTCTTGTGCACATATCCAACTGTTTTGTCGTCAATCGACCAGGGAAAAAATTGAGTGTAGTCGCAGTTATTGCAATAGATGATATGATCGATAAAGCCCATGTTTCCCCGTTGTTTTGATCAGTATTATCAACTCTTGGTTAAAACATATTATTCGAACTCATTTTGGCATTTCGGTTGCCTTGATAGCTAAGGATAATTATATCTTATTAAGATGGATACATTAATTATAGTAATGCTTGTTGTGGCCATCCTTCTGGTGGTAGGCGCTCTTGTCGGAGGGTTGATAACTATGGCTAGAGGAGGCGAGCTAGGACCCAAAAGGTCAAATATGTTTATGCGCTATAGAGTCCTGTTTCAAGGGATTGCTATTTTGTTAGTGGTAATTTTGTTGGCTATTGCTGGGGATTAAAGCGTAGGATCTAACCATCATGGTGAAATTGACCAAAATATATACCCGAGGCGGAGACAACGGAGTTACTTCCTTGGGCAATGGAAAGCGTGTCCCAAAATATTCAGAGCGCCCTACGGCTTATGGTTCTGTCGATGAGGCGAATGCATCCATCGGTCTTGCTCGATTGGAAGCCAGTGAATCTCAAGATAAGGTATTAGCTCGTATACAAAACGATCTTTTCGATGTTGGCGCCGACCTGTGCACACCAGAGGATGCAACGAGGAAGACTGGGCCCTTGAGGGTATCGCAAGTTCAAGTCGACCGGCTGGAGGCTGAAATTGATAAAATGAACGAACAATTGCAGCCACTGTCATCCTTTGTTCTGCCCGGTGGATCGAGACTAGCTGCTTATCTGCACAATTCTCGTGTAATTGTGCGCAGAGCTGAGCGGGATATTACGTTGTTAGCGTCTAAGGAGAATATAAATCCACTAGTTGCAAAATACATCAATAGGCTCTCAGATCACCTTTTTGTTTTTTCAAGACACGTGAATGATGATGGTGAATTAGACGTGTTATGGGAGCCTGGAAAGAATATTGTCTGATAATTTAGTTGTGGTCGCATTGTACTGGTCGCAAATCTATAGTTGAAACCTACCGTTAAACTTGACATAGAAGCTCAGCTCTCCTAGGTAGTATCAAGCGTATTGGTTAGATATGGTTTCGTTTATTTTTCGAGGTAGCTATGAAGGTTCTTGTGCCCGTAAAGAGGGTTATAGATTATAACGTTAAGGTTAGAGTAAAGGCTGATGAGACTGGCGTAGAACTCGCCAATGTAAAGATGTCCATGAATCCCTTTGACGAAATTTCGATAGAGCAGGCGATACGACTGAAAGAGGCAGGCAGCGCCGAAGAAGTGGTGGCGGTGTCAATTGGTGTCCAGCAATGTCAGGAAACTATAAGAACAGCTTTAGCAATGGGGGCGGATCGAGGTATCCATGTATTGCACGATGGCGAAGTAGAACCTTTGGCTGTAGCTAAACTTCTCAAGGTTCTGGTGGATAAAGAAGGACCGGAGCTAGTTATCGTAGGTAAGCAGGCAATTGATGATGATTCTAATCAGACAGGGCAAATGTTGGCTGCGCTCGCTGGTTGGGGGCAGGCCACTTTTGTTTCTGATATAGAACTAAATGGTCGAGAACTTAAGGCTACCCGCGAAGTCGATGGCGGTTTGGAGATGATAAATGTCAAGCTACCAGCAGTTATAACTACTGATCTTCGTTTAAATGAACCTAGATATGCATCCCTGCCTAATATTATGAAGGCCAAGAAGAAGCCTATTGACCAGGTATCTCCATCAGACTTAGGAGTTGACATAGCGCCCCGTCTTGAAGTTCTAAAAGTAGCTGAGCCGCCCCAAAGAGTATCTGGAATAAAAGTCGAAAACGTAGCAGATCTTGTAGATAAATTGCGCAATACAGCAAAGGTTATTTGAAATGACTATTCTTATACTAGCTGAACATGATAATGAAGAACTAAAATCGGCAACATTGCATGCTGTTGCGGCCGGTCAGGAAATAGGTGGAGATATAGATATATTGGTTGCTGGGAATGGCTGTAGTTCAGTTGTTGATAGTGCGACCAAGGTATCAGGAGTAACGGCCGTGCTTGCAGCAAATTCGTCTGAGTATGAGCATGGGTTAGCAGAAAATGTGGCCCGACTGTTGGCTGACGTGGCAGAAGAGTATAGCCACGTATTAGCTACAGCGACAACTTCTGCAAAGAATATAATGCCGCGAGTCGCTGCATTGTTAGATGTTCAACAAATTTCTGAAATCTCGGAAGTATTAGATAAAGATACTTTTGTTAGGCCAATCTATGCGGGAAATGCTATGGCGACTGTTAAGTCCAGTGATGAGACGAAAATTGTTACAGTTAGGGGTACGTCATTTGAAGCAGCTGCGGCTGACGGCGGAAGTGCCGAAGTGCGGACGATAGAGGGGGCTGGAGACGCTGAGTTGACATCCTATCTCGGGTCTGAGTTGAGCTCTTCGGAACGCCCCGATTTGACTTCGGCGCGGATAGTTATCTCCGGAGGACGAGGAATGCAATCTGGTGAAAATTTTCCGCTCATAGAATCGGTGGCTGATAAATTAGGAGCAGCCGTAGGTGCATCAAGAGCAGCGGTTGATGCCGGTTATGTGCCTAACGACTATCAAGTAGGGCAGACAGGTAAGGTGGTAGCGCCAGATCTATACATAGCGGTAGGTATTTCGGGAGCTATTCAACACTTGGCCGGGATGAAGGATAGCAAGGTAATAGTCGCTATAAACAAAGATGAAGAAGCGCCAATTTTTCAGGTGGCTGACTTTGGGCTAGTTGCAGATTTATTTACAGCTGTTCCTGAATTGGATGAAGAACTTAAAAAGAATGGTTTTGAGGGTTAAGATAGACTTCGCTAGCCAGACTGGGTTCAAAAATGATTGGTAAAATTGGTATAATTGGTGCGGGGCAGATGGGAAGCGGCATTGCCCAAATCGTTTCGTTAAGTGGCCGTACAGTTTATTTATTGGATGTGGATACTTCACTTCTGGATGCCAGTCTTATCAATATAGAGCGAAATTTGGCACGTCAGGTCAAAAGAGAAAAGATTAGCGACCAAGATGTTAGAGAGGCTTTGGGGCGTATAACCGTTGGAACAGAATACAATAATTTCAATACCTGTGACCTTATCATAGAGGCCGCCACAGAGGATGAAAACATTAAGCGGAAAATTTTTGACCAGCTTTCACCTCATCTTGGAACAGATGCAGTTATTGCAACTAATACCTCTTCCATATCAATAACCCGACTAGCTGCAACCACGGATCGCCCCGAGAAGTTTATTGGGATGCATTTTTTTAATCCAGTTCCTATTATGCAATTAGTCGAATTGATCAGAGGCATATCAACAGATTCTTCAACATTCGATCTTATAAAAGAATTGTCGGAAGCATTGGGGAAAACGGTTGCGGAAGCTGAGGATTTTCCGGCATTTATCGTCAATAGAATATTGGTCCCAATGATAAACGAGGCTGTTTACACAGTTTACGAGGGGGTGGGCTCTATTTCGTCGGTAGATATTGGGCTTCGATTAGGAGCTAATCACCCGATGGGGCCACTTGAACTAGCTGACTTTATAGGTCTGGACACTTGCTTGTCTGTGATGCAGGTTCTCTATGCTGGGCTATCGGATTCGAAATATAGACCCTGCCCCTTATTAATCAAATATGTTGAAGCCGGTTGGTTGGGCAGAAAAACTGGGAGAGGTTTTTATGATTATGCTGGTGATAAGCCGACACCAACTAGATAGGTTGTCAGCGTATTGTGTTACTAGGAAAACATATTATAGAACTCAAGAAATTCAAGCAGTTACCGGTAAATAACCAAGAAGAGTAGACATACGTCAAAAATACATAAATTTTTTATTGCATTTAGTTAAAATATAATATATATTGTTCATATAAAGCTTCCTTTAGAAGAAAGGATAATATTATGACCAGAATGGTTGCGAATAAGGCTTTGCAATTGTTGGCTAAAGCGATATCAGATTTGGAAGGCAATGAGAAGAAAGTTGCTGATGCCTTAGTAGCTGAGTTACAAGCTAGTAACATAGTGTTTGGCGAAAAACTCATTTGTCCCATTAATACGAACGCTAGTAACGATCCTCAGTACCCATTAGATTTGACCGCGGTTAAGCGAGACAGTCAGACACTGCATTGAGTTGGACTACCTGTTATTTAGGCGAGTCGGGTTCTGTAAAAGAGCGGATTAACTTCGTAGCGGCCTCGGAGTCCCATTGGGCGTTGCCTATTAGTTTCCCAACGATTCGGCCCTGGGGACTTACTAGGATAGTTGTAGGTATGCCAGTCAATTGCAGTTTTCTCATCAGTTTGGCCTGCGGATCGCTAGCTGATTGAAGTTCTGACATGCCTAGCTTTTTCAAAAACGGAAGGAAAGTTGGAATTCCCCCTCTATCGATAGAAATCAGTAAAACTTTAAAATTGGGGCTCTTTATATTTTTCATCAATCGATTTATAGAAGGGAGCTCATCAACACAAGGCGCACACCAGGTTGCCCAAAAATTTATCAATAGCCAATTTCCCTCAAATTGAGCGAGGCTTATTAGTTTTCCAGTGCTATCTTTAATTGACGTGAGTGGGATTGCCAAATGAGGAGGATCTTGTACAAATTTGGCCATGCCGCTAGATTTTTGTGGAGTTCCATAGGTTATCTCCGATAGAAGTAGGGCAATCACTACAAAAAGGGTAGTTATAATTGTTGTAACTGGAAACGCTCCTTGAAAACGCATTAGAAAGTTCCTTTACATGGCCGAAAAATCTAAAAAGATTAACAAAGAAGAAACAACAAAGAGATCCAAAGCTAGCTCCCTATGGGGATCAAGGTTTAATGATGGGCCTTCTGCTATAATGGACGAAATTAATCCATCAATAGAATTTGACCAACGTTTCTTTTCTCAAGATATAGAAGCCTCAAGAGTGCATGCAAGGATGTTGGCGAGGCAGAGAATTATATCAAAGAAGGATGGTGATAATATTATACAAGGATTAGATGAAATAGAGGGTGAGATACGTAGCGGTGAATTTGTATTTCGACGTGACTTAGAAGATATTCACATGAACATAGAGGCTCGTTTAAGCGATTTAATAGGAGAGGCTGGTGGCCGTCTTCATACAGGTCGATCTAGAAATGATCAAGTTGCAACCGATTTTAAAATGTGGGTCAGGGATAAAATCGATCGATTGGATAAAGAATTGGAACGGTTACAGGAGGCCTTGATAAATAGAGCGGATGAAAACGTCGATGTTGTAATGCCCGGTTTTACCCACCTTCAGGTAGCTCAACCAGTAACATTTGGTCACCATTTGCTTGCTTATGTCGAAATGTTTGGTAGAGACAGAGGTCGCTTTAGAGACTGCCGTGTTAGGTTAAACGAGTGTCCGCTTGGCTCTGCCGCCCTGGCTGGAACCTCATTTCCTATAGATAGGGAGTTTACGGCGCTGGCACTTGGGTTTGATAAGCCCACTGCTAATTCTCTGGATAGTGTTTCCGACCGAGACTTTGCATTGGAGTTTTTGTCTGTCGTTTCAATATGTGCGGTACATTTGTCTCGATTAGCAGAGGAAATAATAAATTGGAATAGCGTACAATTTGGTTTTGTGAGCCTCTCTGATCAGTTTACTACAGGAAGTTCTATAATGCCGCAAAAACGTAACCCTGATGCAGCGGAACTGATAAGGGGCAAGTCAGGAAGAGTTATTGGAGCGCTCAACGCCTTATTGATAATGATGAAGGGATTACCTCTAGCATTTTGTAAAGACATGCAGGAAGATAAAGAGCCACTTTTTGATGCGTGCGACACAATAGAAGTCTGTTTGGCTGCGTGCACGGGAATGATTTTGGATATGAAAACCAATGAAAGTAAGATGAGAGAAGCCGCAGACTCAGGATTTTCGACGGCTACTGACTTGGCGGATTGGTTGGTCCGTGTTCTAGATATCCCATTCAGGAAGGCTCACCACCTTACAGGATCAATTGTTAAACTGGCGGAACACAAGGAATGTCGCCTGAAAGACTTGACTCTGCAGGACTTACAGAAAATCGAGTCTTCAATCACAGAACTTATTTTTTCCGTTCTGGATCCCGTAAAGTCTGTATCAAGTAGAAAGAGTTTTGGCGGTACTGCTCCTTCAAATGTTCAACATTCAGTGCTCAAGGCGCGTGAAAGGTTCATCCGGAGCACTGAGGAATAAAGGATGATGAGAAAACATACTGTTGCTTTTTTGATTGGTTTGACAGTAGTGGTTACTATTTCTTTATCTTTGGGCAGCTGTGGTAAAAGAGGGGCGCCCAAGCCCATTGGGAGTCAGGAGATTATTTTACCAAAAAAGTACCCAACACATTGAATTGAATAAGGGGTAGGTTTTGCCAGAGATTGAATACGAGAAAGGGAAACTTAAGGTCGAAAATGTCGATGTTATGACTATTGCAAAAGCTGTAGGTACTCCTTTTTATTGCTATTCTAGTGGATTGATGTTGCGGCGATATGCTGCATTAAAAGACGCATTTTCAGCGCATAATGCGACTATATATTATGCTGTGAAAGCCAACTCTAATATTAGTGTTATAAAAACGCTTGCTGATGCAGGAGCTGGCGCGGATGTCGTCTCATTGGGGGAACTTCAGCGCTGTATGCTAGCGGGAGTTCCGGCAAGTAAAATAGTTTTTGCTGGAGTGGGGAAAACCGGAGAGGAGATATTAGAGGCGATTAAAGTGGGAATTTTTCAAATAAATGTAGAATCAGAGTCAGAGCTACGGCTGATCAACGATATCGCCAAATCTATTGATACGGTCGCTAATATAGGACTACGTGTTAACCCGGATGTGGATGCAAAGACTCACGAAAAGATAACCACGGGAAGGAGGGAAAATAAATTTGGCATTGATCTTTCCCAGGCGCCAAACTTTTTTTCTATTGCTTCATCACTACCACATGTTTCGCTGAGAAGTTTGTCCGTACATATTGGCTCCCAGATATTGGATTTGTTACCGTTCGAAAAAGCATATCAAAAGCTGACGGAAATGGCCTGTCACATACGCGGCCTTGGATACGAGATTGACCATTTAGATTTAGGCGGTGGATTAGGTATCCCCTATTCAGGGGAGCTCGTACTGGATCTGACCAGCTATGAAAAGATTGTACGGAATACGGTGGCTACCCTTGGTTGTAGGCTTAGTTTCGAACCGGGGAGATACCTGGTTGGAGAGTCGGGTATCTTGGTAACGAAAGTTCTCCACGTGAAGGAGGGATCTAATAAAAGCTTTATTATAGTTGATGGAGCTATGAATGATTTAATTAGGCCTACTTTATATGATGGGTATCATGAAGTTATACCGGTGATGCAAAGTCGATTGGGGGCTGAGCAGGCAGTTTGCGACATTGTTGGCCCAATTTGCGAGAGTGGGGATTATTTGGCCAAAGACCGGATGCTTCCTATTTTTGAGCAAAATGACCTGATAGCGGTTAAATGCGTGGGTGCTTATGGGGCGGTAATGTCTTCCAATTACAATAGCCGGCCGTTGACGCCAGAGGTATTGGTTAGAGGAGAAGATTTTTCTTTAGTTAAAAAGCGTCAAACATTTGAGGAATTTATAAGACAAGAACAGATGCCGGAATGGTTGAAGTAGAGCTGATATTTACCGATTTACTCATAGATAATCATGACGGAATGTGTGGCGGTTTCGAAAAGCTGATTAAAGCGGTAATCCATGAAAGATTTTAATATAAAATTCAAATATTCGCTTACTTTCTATATATTATTGTGGGAAAAGCTATGTCTGGCTGCGATGCCTCTTCTAGCAGCAGTAATAATTTCGATTTCTATTATCCTGTTAGAAGTACCAGTCGTGATCGGAAATATATTGGGGTCTTGGTCACAGCTTTGTTTGATACTTTTAATACTGTTGGTTTTGCTTTGGTATTTAAAGTTAGGGTGGAACAGTTTTCAAATTCCAAATAGTACACAAATTAAACGAAGATTGGAATTATGGAACGGTTCTGACCATCGACCTTTGGACGTTTTGGATGACACACCATCGAATGCTCGCAATTACATTAGCGACCGGATTTGGAAAATCCACAATAGGATTGTTTCCCAGAAAATAAGGAAGTTCAAAATCGGGGCACCCGCGCCAATTGTATCCGAGTTTGATCGCTTCGGTATTAGGGCTGGAATAGGCGTTTTACTGATTACCAGTCTATGTATATCGTGGAAAGATATGGAAGAAAGGCTATATTTAGGGATATTCCCTGCATTTTCTAGTCAAATAAAAAGTAAGCAAGTAGATTTGGATCTATGGATTGATCCACCTGAATACACAAATAGACCATCTTTTATGATTGAGCGGTCTTCTGTAAAAATGAAAAAAGGGGGAATCCCCTCCGCCGATGAAGTGCAGCCTGTTAATATACCAGTCGGCAGTACAATATCTGGCGCGTTATACGGTGGTACAGGAGCCATTCGCCTCGTACTAAAAAATGCTGCAGGACAAGTTGCTGACTCGAAAAGCCTTGAATATGTTGCCTCCGGTCAATACAGCATCGTTTATGAACCGTTTCGCGACGGAGAGATAACAATTAATCAAGGTTCGGGAGAGGTTGCAAAGTTTATAGTGTCCTTGATTCCAGATCAAGCGCCTCTAATCAGTTGGTCCCAGCCTCCAACGATCCATAATAAAAAAATACACCTACAATTTTCTTCTTCAGACGACTACGGAGTAGCAAGTATTTCAGCGTTAATAGTGCCAACAGAAAACATTACAATAGGGACAACTCAAAACGCGCTAAACATCGAATTAATTTCACCGTATCTAGCTTCTGCTTCGCATGTTAGTGTGAAGGAATTGGATCTCCTGTCCCATATTTGGGCGGGCCAATCTGTAGCGATTCGTCTTATCGCTAGTGATCGACTTGGGCAGACTAGTCTTTCCAAACCAAGAAATATAATCCTACCGGAACGCATCTTCAATCACCCTGTTGCAAAGAAATTAAATAAGATCAGAAGTAAGCTATTTCGGAATTTCGATCAAAAATCAGAGAGCATAAAATCGATTAACACCTTTTTGAAGGCGCCGGAGCTATTTGGGCTAGACTACGCCAGCTTTTTGAACCTCAAGTCAACGTCATTCAGGTTATCGGAAAGAAAATCGAAGGAGGTAGGTGATGAAGTTCTGGAAATGCTGTGGAAAACTGCAAATTATCTGGAAGATGGTCAGTCCGCGATTTTAAAGGAAAACATCAGAATGTTGGAAGCATTGCTCCGTGAGCCACGTGGCAAGCAGAGGAATCCAGATGAGATAAATCGTCAATTGGATGTTCTTTCCAGAGAACTTGAAAAGTACTTAAACACCAGAGTTGGTATTGAAAGAAAAAATGTGCAGGAATTATCGAGCAAAGAGAGATTTAATAATTATATTGGTGGCACCGATTTACGTAAGATACTCCAAGACATACGAAACCTAATAAAGAGTGGTTCAAAAGAGCTAGCCCGGGAAATGTTATCGAATCTAGGCGAAATCATACAGAAACTACAAACCAATGGGGCACGAGAGGCTAATTCTGTTGCCCAGACTATTCAAGGGTTGTACCGTTTGGCCGCCGAACAACAAGTTTTGATGGATAAAACTTATTCCCACAGTATTTTGGAAAGTATAACCACTACTAACGAACCCATTACATTGGATGATGCTCGGACTTCAATAAAAATCTCTGGCCAACAGAGAGAATTGGCGACTCAAGTGGCAGATTTAATAAAGGAGCTTGAGAGCAAGGACGCCGAGATAGTAAGTGGGTTGCGCAGATCATTAAAACACATAGAAAAAGCAGCGAACCGGCTCGATGGGCGCAGTTTTGAGAGAGCCCTTGACGAACAGGACAAAGCCATAACGACTCTTATTGCAGTTGCTGAGGGGATGGCTAAGAATTTGGATTTTATCTCGAGAGAAAACCCTTTGAAAAGTCTTTCGAAAGAACCACAACTATCTCGTCGA
>CAYFGZ010000066.1:0-18637 GCA_964342575.1 uncultured Nisaea sp.
TGGGATTCCACAAAGCCCAAATCCTCCCGCCGCTATAGTCATTCCGTCGACAAGGGTTCCTTCAAGCGCTTCAATCGCGTTTGAATAAACTTTTTTCATTATCATCTCCTAAAAATACAATACTCGATGCCTAACTTCCCATCATCTTATAGAAAATGAGAGCAGCGGAACACAGAAGAATTTAAACTGAGCAAACAACTGTCAATATAAGTGCTACTTAACTTCCCTTTTATCAAACACACGATTTAGTGAATATTTTTGATAAGTTTTCATCGGAAATTAATAATTGGGACTTCAATAGTGTGCAAGAACTGTGATCTAGTGTGCGAAAGGAGACCGATATGAAATTCAAAAGGATTGAGCATGTAGCAATAGCTGTAAACGATATGGAAAAAATGCGGAATATCTTCGAAAACAAGTTAGGAATCGAGATGGAGTATGAAGAGGATATCCCAGAATATAAAACAAAATTGGCAATGTACCCTGTTGGCGAAACGTACCTTGAAGTTCTGGAGTCATATAGCCCCGAAACGGAAACTTCTAAATGGATTAGCGGTCACGGTGAAGGATTGTTTCATATTTGTCTAGAAGTGGAAAATATAGAGGGAGCTTTAGCGGAGTTGAAAGACAAAGGCGTCAAACTTATAGACCAAGTTCCAAGAAAGGGGCACGGCGGGGCACGTATCGCTTTTATAGACCCGGAAGAAACGGGGAATGTAGTCATAGAATTAGCCGAACTTTCAAATGAAAATATTCACTAAATCACACCAATGGTAATATCGTTTTTTAACATTTTTGCTTGGAAATTTTTATGCGTATTTTAATAACCGACAAACATACTTCGGGTGATGAACATATCGAAAAAGAAGCAGTTGGCCCTGACATAGAATTGGAATTTTTTGATCACCATGATGAAGTAACTGACGAGGCATGGGCGAGAGCAGATGGTATAGTAACCTATCGAGGAACAGCTGCTGTGATGGCTGCTTTGCCCAAGTTGCAGAAGGCAAGAATAGTCGTCCGAGGCGGGGTCGGCTTTGACGGCCTCGACCTAAAACGACTTGGAGAACGCGGAATAGCGGTCTGCACTGTGCCGGATTATGGGACGACGGAAGTGGCAGATCATGCTATTGCACTAATGTTAGCTCTTAGACGGGGATTAGATCAGTACGACAAATTAATGCGGCAAGACCCTAATGGCCTTTGGCGCTACATAGAAAGTCCCTGTATCGATCGCCTCCGCGGCAAGACTTTTGGTGTATTTGGTCTTGGTCGGATAGGTCTCGCCGCAGCACGAAGAGCACAAGGGTTCGATATGAATATTATATTCTTTGATCCCCATCTTCCAGACGGCGCCGAATTATCTACCGGCTACGCACGTGCCAAGACTGCCCAAGAACTTTTCAAGGAAGCTGACACTATTAGCATTCATTGCCCCAATACAGACGAAACCAGGGGTGTCATAGACAAAAACTTGTTAAGTTGCATGAAGGAAAAAGCCATCATTATCAACACAGCAAGAGGTCCAATTGTAAATTTGGACGCACTTTTCGACAGCCTCAAGTCAGGCGTTACAGCGGGAGCTGCTCTCGACGTACTTCCGGACGAGCCAGCGGATACCAGTCACCCACTCATAAAGGCATATATGAAACATGAAGATTGGTTGCGTGGTCGTCTCATGATAACACCACACGCCGCATTTTATAGTCCCCCGGGTCTTCATGATTTGAGATCAAAAGCCGTCGCAACCGTTGCTCAGCGCCTTCGCGATGGATCAACAAGAAATTGCCAAAACCTTGAATTTTTAACTAGTTAACACCCAATCCTGTACTGGTCTCTAAATGCTATGCGGACGCTTTAGATTGTTTCTATAGCCAACTTCCTGAGAGCCCCCTTTTGTATTTTAGTTCCATTGGGACTTGGAGTCGTGGGAAATGCGTCAATTTCTAGTATTCGTATCGGAATTTTAAAACCTGCTAACGCATCTTTACAATATTCTATCAACAGGTTTTCACTAAATTTCCCTTTGCTATGCTCTGCCAAAATAAAAGCTACGGGCCGCATGCCTCTCTTAGTCGCAACAGCAACTACTTGTGCGTCCTTAACTTGTTCGTGAGAGCACAAATGCATCTCTATTTCCAGAGGGTTGACTAGAAAGCCTCCCAATCTCAACACATCCCCCATGCGTCCTAAGTAGGTAAAAGACCCATCCTCGCAAGTTGACCCTAAATCACCCGTTTTTAAAAAACCGTCTTTTGTAAAGGCCGCTTGTGTCGCCTCCTCATTTCCATAATAACCTACAAAAATATTTGGGCTCCACACCTCCAATTCGCCTTCTCTACCGTGCGGAAGTAAAACTCCTGTATCCGGATCGCGAGCTCGAATTTTTGCTGTCGAATTAGCAGGAAACCCGCCGCCAACCGTCCGAAGTGTTTCGGGATCATTCATACGCCGCATTGAGAAAAACGAAAAAACTTCACTCATACCAAATGGACCAACTAAGGGAAGTCCCCTTCGGTAAGCCACAACTGGAAAATCGGCTAGCGCCGAATTAAACGACGCGTAAGGGCAAAACCTAAGCGTTGGAAAAGGAACGGGTCTATTATTGGTTAATTTTATGCCCTCTTCCAAAAGTCGGGAAAACATGTCGTCACCCCCTGCAATATGGGTTACATCAAAACTCAGTGTGTATTTTGCACTTTCATGCGCCTCAAAAATCGGAGGCATTACAAATGAAGCGCCTGCTCTAATTGAACTAAGTAAAAATATAAAGCCGAAGACCCCGCAAAAAGGCAGTGACTGCAGAACCATAGTTTTAGGCTGCTCCATAGCCAGTATATTTACCACATCTTCGGCGTGACGGACGACCCGTTCCTGATTATGCAGAACAAATTTAGGTAAACTGGTCGTGCCTGATGTATTAAAAATACAAAATGAAGCTTCTGGTTTTGCTCGACTAATTTTGATTGGTGGATTGTTAATTATGGAGGCATATGAATAATTATTAACTTGATCTAAACTGCATAGCTGTTCACCCTCGCATTGCACGACAGCAGAAAGACAAGATAATAAAGATGGTTCCACTTGTAGCAAGATATCAATATGATTCCATCGCCCAACTCCTGGGACGAATGCCATCACCTTGGGTTGCACTCGCCCCAGTACATCCTCTATCTCAGCCTTACGAAACCTCGTGTTCATTGCGACAGCGATTGCTCCCAGTTGGCCACAAGCTCCCAATAAACCGAGGTATGCTCTAAGGTTTGGAAGCCAGAATCCTACTCGATCTCCAGGACCAACGCCCAACTTGGCAAGCCCAGTCGCGGCCTTTCGAGTTTCTAACTCTATTTCCTCATATGTCATAATCCCATCATTGGGAAAATGAATTTTTGCATTCGGTGCTTTCTCAGCTGCCGCTGAGAATAATTCAGGGATTGTCTTCAACTTTTTTTCCTAAATGCTCGCCAACCTACTTTAATAGCTATCTACAATTTTGCCACGAAGTTCAAACAATAATTTATTTAAAAAGAGATGCGATATTGGGCTATAGGATTGACCAAATCAATTATGACAAGGTTCTTTCATATCTCCTGACAAAGGTTGTACTCTAATTTATATGTTTAACAACCAATCACGCTGCCACGTCGGCAAAATAAACGCTGCCCTATGTATCTCACTGTCGTAGTGCCTCCCTAAAAATTTTTTAAAAGGCTGCCTTAAGGAAATATCACTTCGCCCATATAAAAAGAAAACAAAGTCGGCACCTGGGAAAAACGGTATATAACTCCTGTATATGTCGATGTGAGACAACAATTTAGTTCGCTGTATTAAATTATATAGGTTCTCCCCGCCGCTGCTTTCCTCCTGTAAAAAATGTCCTCCACTCGTAGACAAAAAAATACTATCCGAGTCCACGATCACGCCGGTTGAAGTAAGTAGGCCCGATAGATTTTTAACGAACGACTCTGTGAATAAATTAGCTGATGGACCAACCGGTTCCGTTAAATCCAGAATTATCAAATCAAAAAGGGTATTATCATTGATGGCGTCATCTACAAATTGGGACGCATCTTTAATCACCAAATTCACCCTCGGGTCACTGTAATTACCTTCAATTCCCAGATATTGGTTCGACAATTCAATTACCCGTTCGTCAATTTCCACCATAGTTACGCTGGCTACAAAATTGTGAACCAACACTTCGCGGAGAATACCGCCATCACCTCCACCGATAATCAGTACAGAAACGTTTCCTTTATTACAACCCAGCAAGGGGACATGAACGGCCATTTCATGGTAAATAAACTCGTCCGCCTGACAAGCTTGTATATATCCATCTAGAGTTAAAATTCGTCCAAAATCTTGATGTTCCAGCACTTCTATAGTCTGAAAATGAGTAACCTCCCTGTGCAAGACGATTGCATTCAGGGCGATGCCTACACCTAACTTCCCGGACCGTTCATGCCAATTTAGAGTTCTGTCAACCACACATCGATCAATCAATATCTACCGCAGGTCCCGCCGCTCCAAATGCGGTATAACCCCCATCTACAGCTATGACCGCACCATTGATATACGAGGCCAACGGGGATGCAAGAAAAAGCATGACATTCCCAATTTCCTCAGGGAAAGCTAGCCGACCAAGGGGAGTTCGCCGTTGAATCAGTTTTTGATCTATACTATTCTGGTCTATCAGTTTTTGGACCATTGGGGTTAACACGTAACCTGGGGCAACTGCATTTACTCTCACGCCATACGGCCCCCATTCGCCGGCAAGTGTCTTTGTAATGCCGGCGACCCCATGCTTCGAGGCCACATAAGCATTACGAAGAGGCAGTCCCACCAAACCTGCTATGGAACTAATGTTTACTATACTACCCTCGCCTCTCCGCAACATATCGGCGGCAACAGCCCGGCTCGTTAGATAGGTTCCAGTCAGGTTGATATCTAGGATACGCTGCCAATTTTCCAGGCTCTGTTCCACGGTAGGGACAAGAACATCAGAAACCCCGGCACAATTCAGTAAAACATCGATCTTTCCTAGATCATCTTGTGCAGTTTGAACTATTTCGCTCACCACCTTTTCTCTAGACACGTCACCAGGTATAGCTATATGTTCATTCCCCATTTCCAGAACTGCTTTACGGGTTTTTTCTTCATCGATATCTGAGATAGCTACTCGGGCTCCCTTAGCGGCAAAAAGGTGGGTAGTCGCACGACCAATACCGCTCGCGCCTCCCGTAATTAGAACACCTTTTTCGGAAAAGTCGGCATCCATTATTAAATTACCTTTACTCTTCTATAAATGGCGGTTCGTGGGCCGTTACAACGGGTAAGTCCGAACTATATTTTTCAACTTGCACAAGAGTCGAATGAGCTGTAGGCCCCTGAGCTAACTTCGAGGTTCCTCTGTCGCGTGTTAGCACATTTGGATTTCCGTGTTTGCATAGTACTGCACCCTCTTCATCGTAAAAGGGATCAAACCAGGCGCCGGTCGCCAGCTGTATTACACCGGGAATGATATTTTCCGTTATGTTTACACCAGCGAGACACATGCCTCGGCCATTAAAAATTTTGACTACGTCCCCCGTCTCTATGTTACGTGCTCTAGCATCAGAGGGGTGCATATTCATTGGTTCGCGTTCCTTTATCTTACTACCTCTGCTCACTTCCCCACTATCGAGTTGACTATGCAACCGCGTGCTGGGCTGATTTGATATAAGATGGAGAGGAAATTTTTCTGCTCCGTCCCCCCCTAACCACTCAAAGGGTTCAATCCACATAGGGTGCCCAATACAATCTTTGTAACCAAAACCATCAATTACTTCGGAAAAGATTTCGATTTTTCCCGATGGCGTGGCAAGTGGGTACCTTTGAGGGTCATCTCTAAAATCTTTTAAAAGAATAGTCGGTTCCTCCGGAGACAGTACTTCTATCGGTCCATTATTCCAAAAGGTTTCGAAATCGGGTAATTCGAAACCAGCGCCGCCGGCTTGCTGTCGCGCTTGGTCCCATAAATGTCTTAGCCAACTTTCCTCATCACGCCCTTCGGTGAAGCTATCCCTGCAACCTAGTCGTTCAGCCAACGCCGAAAAAATATCATAATCATTCCAGCTATCACCAACCGGTTCTATCGCTTTATGCATCGGTGTAGCCGTTTGCTCCCATTTGGTCATCATGATATCATTGCGTTCCAAGGCAGTAGTCACGGGGAATACAATATCCGCATGTCGTGCCGTTGATGTCCACCAGATTTCGTTCACGATAATACATTCGGGCTTCTTGAACGCGTCGACAAGACGTCTCAGGTCTTGATGATGATGAAAAGGATTACCCCCAGCCCAATACACTAACCGTATATCCGGATAGGTTAACCTTTCTCCATCGTAGTCAAATTCTTTCCCCGGGGATAACAACATATCAGAAATCCTCGCCACTGGGATAAATTCAGATACCGGATTAGTTCCCTGTGAAAGCGCAGGCCACTTATGGTGCTTAACTGGATTGCCGACGCCATTCTCACAACCGTAGCCAATACCAAATCCACCCCCCGGCAAGCCTATCTGCCCCAACAGAGAAGCTAGGACCACTGTCAGCCAAATAGGCTGTTCCCCATGGTCTCCTCGTTGAAGGCTCCATGCGGTCATAATCATCGTCCTGCAATCCGCCATCCTACGGGCCAGATCGACTATAGTTTTTGGGCTCAAACCCGTTATTTGACCTGCCCAAGCTGGATCTTTTGGTTGCCCGTCTGTGTCCCCGTTTAAGTACGGTAAAAACTTCTCTAGCCCGACAGTATATTGGGCAACAAAGTTTTTGTCATAAAGTTCCTCATTAACTAGCGTGTACACAAGTGCAAGCATTAGTGCCGAGTCCGTATTTGGCCTAACGGCTACCCATTCCGGTTCAAAATTTTCGGCGATATCGGTTCTCAGCGGGCTAATGTTAACGAATTCAACACCGGACTCATAGCAATTTTTCATCTGTTCGTGGAGCGTGTGTCTTCCAACACCACCCAAATTTACTTGGGCATTTTTGTGCGGGAGGCCTCCAAAAGCAACTATTAGTTCACAGTGGGAAGCTATATCCGGCCACTGCGTTGCTTGATCAAAAATAATTGGTTTCATTTCTGCAACTATGTGCTTCAGAGTTACTTCGGCAGCGGCGTGACTATAACTATTTTGATGCCGCACGTATCCACCGATCATATTCAAAAAGCGATGAACCTGGCTTTGAGCATGATGAAATCTACCAGAGCTTGCCCATCCATAGGAACCGCCAAAGATCGAGTTGTTACCGAACTCCGACCTAACACGGTTTATTTCTCTAGCAGCAAGATCTAATGCGATTTTCCAGGAAACGGGGACAAACGGTTCTTCGCCACGTGACCTTCTATCAGACTGAACACCCTTTTCCAAAAAGCTCTTTCGAACCATGGGCCTTCTAACGCGCATCCTGTCATCCAGAGCATTTATTACTCCCTGACCAATAATCGAAGGGGAAGTATCTTTCTCATAGTCGTATAGCGCTTTGAGACGACCTTCTTCAACTTCCGCATAGTATGTACCCCAGTGAGCTGCAGTGGGAACTCGGCCGCTTTTCTGTGTATCCAATGACATTCAACTCTCCAAGTGACAACATCCGTATTTTGCTCCTATGGTGTACACTTTACTCGGGTGCTAGTCACCTACTCTCCTAAAAAAAACAGATAGCCAGAATAAATACTGCCAAGCATGGACAAGGAATATCGTCAGCAAGAGTTGACTGGTTTTTGCTGCGATGTCATATACAAAGTAAAATGTCGTCCCACATATCGAGGTCTTTGTTTATGGTGACCTCTAACTTTTCCTGGGTTGAGGAGTACTACAAATCATGGTTGATCCGTGGACAATTGAAGCACATCGTCTTTTTAAAAAACACGGTGTAAAGACCGTTGGATATGTACCTGATGCTGGCTTGACGGACCTCATAAATAGCTGCGAAGCTGACAATGATATTCGTTCTGTTGTTACAACTACAGAAGAAGAAGGAATTGGTTTATCGGCAGGAGCCTGGCTTGGGGGCGATAAATCTGCCGTATTAATGCAAAGCAGTGGAGTTGGAAATACAGTAAATGCTATCGCTTCGATCATCAGTTCCTGCCAGTTTCCACTATTTATGATTGTCACGATGCGCGGCCAGTATGGTGAATCAAACCCCTGGCAAATACCCATGGGGCAGGCTGTAGAACCTGTTCTAAAAAGTCTTGGAGTTCACGTCTTTGAGGTCGAAACAGACGAAGAAGCAACTGAGGCGATCGAAGCCGGCCTTAAGATGGCATTTGTTTCAAATGCTGCCGTAGCGGTTCTTATAAGCCAAAGACTAATAGGCGCTAAATCCTTTATCGCAGACGTTGCAGAAGAGGTTCACAATGTCCACGAATAGATTAGATCGCAGCGAAGTTATGGCGAGGCTTATGTCTGAACGTGGGAATGCCTTAGCTATAGCAGGTTTAGGGTCTCCAGTATGGGACTTAGCCGCTTCCGATCATCGACCCGAAAATTTCTATAATTGGGGAGGTATGGGTTGTGCTATCTCAATGGGGCTTGGCTGCGCTTTAGCCCAACCCAGCCGAAAAGTTTGGGTGATTACCGGGGATGGGGAGGCGTTGATGGGAGTTGGTTCCTTTGCAACGGTTGCTAATCAGGCCCCTAATAATCTAGCTATAATTGTTTTAGATAATGAACACTACGGTGAAACAGGCCTGCAAAAGACCCATACGGCCAGCGGCGCGAATCTCGCGGCCATGGCAGCGGGAGCTGGCATTCCCACGACCTTGACTGTGAAAACACATGAAGATCTCGAAGTACTAATAGCTAATCTTGAATCTGGTCCTCTTCCCCTCCTTGCGGCTGTAAAAATAGCAACCACCAAGCCCAAATTGATTCTTCCATCAAGAGATGGCGTCTATATAAAAAATAGATTTAGACAGGCTGTCATTGGTCCCACTCAAGCAATGCATATAGACTAAAAAGCCACAAGAACAATGACTAGCTCTCGAAGCAATACCATTTTAGTTGTGAGCTTCTTAATTCTCGTGCAAGCGACCGGTGCCTTGGCAGGGTTCTGGTTACCCGCTATTGCACCAGAAATAGCTGAAGATCTCGACCTAAATGCATCTTTAATTACATATCCGGTTCTACTGTTATACATATGTGCCATGATATCCAGCCTATTTGCCGGAGGTCTCGTGTCCCGTTTTGGGGCTTGGCGAAGCTCCCAGCTGGCACTCATGTGCATGGGAATTTCCCATTTTATGTTCATGGAAGGTTCATTATTGTTGATAGCGTTGGGGTCTTCGGTTCTTGGTGGGGCTTATGGCCTCGTTACGCCGGCTGCGTCACATTTGCTGGCGAAAGTTGTGACTTCAAAAAATCGGAATTTGATTTTTTCAATAAGGTTTACAGGGGTTCCAATCGGAGGCAGTTTGGCCGGTTTAATCGGGCCGCCAACAGCCTTGAATTTCGGCTGGCAACAGAGCATGGCAATCACTATTATAATAGCTGTTCTGCTCTGCATAGTAATGCAACCTTTTCGTGATAGGTGGGACGAAGACAGATGCGCTAGCTCGACAATACTCCGAAATCCAACATCAGATCTAAAACTTGTTTGGAGCTTAATTCCGCTGCGGTGGCTCGCGCTATCTGGTTTATGTATGGGAGCCATACAGACAACTTTAACGACATTCACAGTCAACATGCTCGTTGAAGATTTAGATTACACCCTGATAGCTGCTGGAATTGGCTTATCGACGGTACAGTTTTCAAGTATTTTTGGAAGGGTGGCCTGGGGCTGGTTGGCAGATCGACTGAATAGTGGGTTGTTGGCCTTGATGTGTATATCGTTAATTGCTGCAATGTGTGCATTTGCAACGACTCTTTTATCATCGAGCTGGTCACATTTGTTCGTGTATTCTCTTTGCTTTGTTTTTGGACTGGTCGGCATGGGATGGAATGGTGTATATGCGAGTGAAATAGCTCGCCTTTCGCCGAAGGATGACGTTAGCAAAACCACCGGCGCAAGTTTTTTCATAACATTTTCTGGAGTTTTTTTGGGTCCCGTATTATTTACGTCTGCGTATTCGGTCACCCAGGCCTATAACACTACTTTTGTAGTGACTACAGTAATTGCCCTATTGGCGTATATTTTTATAGATAAAGCAAAAAGAACGCTAGTGAAAGCGGGGAAAAATTAAATTAGTCTCCTTTCATCTTTTGCAGAACTTCCGCCTTATTCGGTATTGGTGTAACAGCTCCATATCCTTCCACAGAGAGACCAGCGGCAACGACCGCGTACCGGGCTGCTTCAACCGGGTGGTCACCACTTGTTAGCCGTGCCAAGAAAGCTCCATCAAATGTATCCCCTGCACCACTGGTATCCAACACCTTTGCCTCTATTGCTTTGATATGCTCCTTCTGTTCATTATAGGCAACTATAGCTCCTTCAGAACCACATTTAAGCACAAGTAGTGAAGGCTTAAATTGGAGATAAAATTCCACTATATCTTCGACACTTTCCAGGCCCGTGAGTATCCGAGATTCATCCAGACTAGGAAGCAGTATATCAACCAGCGCTGCCGTTTTGTGTACAGTATCGCGAGCCATTTCAATATTCCATAGGTTTAAGCGTAAATTAATGTCATACGATATCTGAGTATTATGCTTTTTGGCCAACTTTAGAGCCTGTTGACAGGCATCTGAGGCGTTCTTGCTAATAGCCTGACTGATAGATGAAAAATGCAAGAAAGAAGCACGTTCTATAACGTCGGGGTTTATATTATGGGATGTCATACGGCTGGCGGCTGACCCCTTCCTATAGTAGGTAAATTCTCGTCCCTGGACCAACGGTTCTATAAAGTAAATACCAGTCGGCGACTTTGGATCTAATGACACCCCAGATACGATAATTCCTTCCGATTTCCATAAACACAGAGCCATTTTTCCGAATTTATCATCTCCTAACACAGTCATGTACGCGGCAGTCGCACCCTGTCGCGCAGCTGCTATGGCACAATTGGAGGTATCTCCACCCAGCCCCTGGACAAACAATGGACCATTCGGAGAGTTCCTAACACGGGTGAATTCAATCATCGCTTCGCCCAAACACACGATATCAATATCTTTGGGTATCATCCTCTTTTCTCCGTAAAAGGGTATTTAACCATCCGAGCTATGATTTGAGCACAAATTATCAGTGAGTACTCTAACTTTATTGTGAACAGCTTGTTACATTATAAGACTGGGTAGAATTGTTGGGAGGCCTTTGATGGGGAACAAAACATTGAATTCGACAGATCTTAAAAAATTAACGGAATGGGATACTCCCACCATCTGTAACGGTCTAGAACACCTGAGTGCCGAGTATAGGGTAAAAAGCTTTACAGTGGAACATATGCAATGTTTTGATCCATCCCTTTCCCCAATAGTTGGTTACGCCAGAACTGCCATGATCCGTTCCATGACCCCTCCGGAGGGATCTCCTGCGGATGTCCGCGATATGCGGGCAAGATATTATGAAACAATCGCAGATGACCCGGCTCCTTCTATCAGTATTATACAGGATATCGATCCCACTCCCGGTTTTGGCGCTTTCTGGGGAGAAGTTAATACAGCCATACACCAAGGCCTGGGCTGCCTGGGAGTTATCACAAATGGTTCCTTTCGGGATATAGACGCCTGTGCGCCAGGCTTTCAGCTATTAGGAGGAAAGATAGCCCCAAGCCATGCCTGGGTTCACCTCGTAGCAATCGAATGCGAAGTAAATATCTTTGGAATGGCCGTTAAGCCAAATGATATAATACATGCTGATCGTCACGGGGCCGTAGTAGTCCCCGAGGACTGCGTAAAAGAATTGCCCGCGGCTATCGATCTCCTAACCCGCAGAGAAGCAGTTATACTAGATGTAGCTAGGGCACCTGGATTTAATGTAGATGTACTAAAAAAGGCTATGGCTGACTCCGCTGAAATACATTGAGGTTCAATATGGCGACTAACACAAATAAAAAGCGGGTACTTGTAATTCAACCGCTTCACCGGGCGGGGATAGAAATGCTCGAGGCAAGAGATGACATTGAGATCGTGGAGTGCGATTCATTGGACGAGGATATCATCGCTGAAGCCGCTAAGGATGTCCACGCGATGACGGTTAGAGGAGCCACTATCACTAAGCGAATAATGGCGCAAGCCCCCGAATTAATGGTCGTCTCGCGACATGGTGTCGGATATGATGCCGTCGACCTATCTACATTAAACGAACGAAGGATACCTCTCTGCATTGCAATCCACTCCAACATGATATCGGTTGCGGAACAGGCGATGGCATTGTTATTAGCCCTAGCGAAAGATATTTTTTATTACGATCCCGTGACCCGCACAGATGATTGGAGTTTCCGCTTTCCCACCCGAGCTGTGGATCTGGATCGAAAAAATCTACTGATTATTGGTTTCGGTCGAATTGGGCGCCAAGTCGCAAAACGCGCACTGGGCTTTGATATGAACGTCTTTGCCTATGACCCATATGTTGATAACGAAGTGATCAAAAACGCTGGAGTAGGTGTTATCTCAGATTATAAATCTGTACTGGGCGATATGGACGCGGTGGCAATACATTGCATGAAAACACAGGAAACGACTAATATGTTTTCTGACGATGAATTTAAATCCATGAAAAATGATGCTTTCATAATCAATTGCGCCCGCGGAGGTATAATTGACGAAACAGCTCTCTACACAGCGCTGAATACAGGCGAAATAAAAGGGGCGGGGCTAGATGTTCTGTTGGACGAACCATCGTCGGCCGATCATCCATTATTTAAACTCAATAACGTAATTCTTAGCCCTCACATAGCGGGCGTAACGCTAGAATCAACAGAAAGAATGGCCACGCAAACCGTCGATAATGTCTTACGTGTGTTCGATGGAAATATTGATCCAGAGTGCGTGGTGAACAAAACCGTTTTAAAAAACTAAACAATAACCCACTACAATTGTTGGAGTAAACAAAATGAAAAATCGACTCCGTGAAACATGGAAATCCGGAAAACCAGCACTAAACGGCTGGCTCGGTATTCCCAGTACTTTTTCTGCAGAGATAATGTCACGTCAAGACTTCGATTCCATAACTGTCGATCTGCAGCATGGGCTCACTGATTATTCGATAGCGGTACCAATGATGCAAGCTATGTCGGCGAGCGACGCAACCATGCTATGTCGAGTTCCGTGGTTAGAGGCTGGAATCATAATGAAATTATTAGATGCCGGAGCAATGGGTATAATCTGTCCAATGATTAACTCTAGACAAGAAGCAGAAGATTTCGTAGGGGCTACATTGTATTCTCCAGATGGCTATAGGAGCTCTGGTCCAGTCCGTTCAAATATTATCTACCCAGATTATCACAACCAAGCCAACGAACAGATTATAAGCATGGCTATGATTGAAACGGAGCAAGCCGTCGCCAACGCCTCAGAAATTTGCACTACCCCTGGCTTAACAGGCATCTATGTTGGTCCAAGTGACCTTGCTATATCTATGGGTGAGGGTCCAGGTTTAGATCGAAAGCCAGGGAAAGTTTACGACGCCATTCAGCATGTTCTCAAAACAGCAAAAGAAGCCGGAATCCGAGCAGGATTACATTGCATGGATCCAAATTACATCAAACAGATGTATGACTGTGGCTTTGAATTTGCTTCTCTATCAAATGATGTTCGACTGCTCACCCAAGTTGTATCATCACAAATATCCGCCGTACGATCTTGATCCAGGATAAACTAAAATGTCGTTGGTAGAAAAGCGTGATGGTTCGGTTGAAGTCCAAGTAGAACCGCTAAAGACCATAGTCACTAGCACATTTAAGGGGCTGGGGTGTTCAGAAACGGAAGCATCAAGAATAGCCACTCGGTTGGCAGGTGCTAATCTGCGAGGGCACGATAGTCACGGTGTTATCAGGGTGCCGCGATATGCCAATTGGCTCAAAGACGGAATACAGGTCCCTGGCGTAAAGGTCGATATAACGCTAGAAAATGAAGTACTGGCTGTCATCGATGGCAAGTTTGGATTTGGTCAGACCGTTGGTGAACAGGCCGTGGACATAGGCATAAAAAAGGCCTCTGTATATGGGATTGCGATTACTGCGCTTCAAAATTCCGGACATCTTGGTAGAATTGGTGACTGGGCGGAGCGAGCTGCGTCACATGGGTTAGTTTCTATTCATATGGTGAATGTGAGAGGCAGTTTAATAGTTGCTCCCTTTGGCGGTATAGACCGGCGTATGAGTACGTCGCCTTTTTGTGCCGGCATTCCCTTAAATGATGGAGATGAACCTATTATTCTGGATATGGCCACTTCGGTAGTTGCCGAAGGCAAAGCACTCGTTGCAATAAAGGGAGGGAAGCCACTTCCGGATGATGCCATTATAACAGAACATGGCGAAATCACAGGTGATCCCAAGCCTTTATATGGTGAAACTAAACAAGGAGCTTTTCCAAATGCTAACGACGGCCCCGGAGCGTTAAGAGCTTTTGGAAATCATAAAGGGTCTGGATTAAACTTTTTGATGGAGATGATGGCTGGTGCGTTAACCGGATCCGGATGTGCTGGAGCTTTAAATGAGCCTAAAAGAAGATTTTGCAATGGGATGTTCTCCTTGTATCTTTCGCCAGAAGCTTTTGGACATTCTGACAACTCTTTTGTCTCCGAAGTGAGGTCGTATGTAGAATTTCTGAAAAGTTCTCGCCCCACGGCGCCTGGTGGATCAGTACTCATTCCCGGGGAAAAAGAACAACAAGTAATGGATGAACGGCTGAAATCGGGGCTACCACTAGCTAGGGAGGCATGGATAGACATTGTAGCCACTGCACGTGATTCTGGCCTAAGCCAAAGTCGTCTCAACGCAATTTTGAATGGAAAATCCTAGTATAGTGCTAAACAACCAAACAATTACCTAGTTCTTGTTTTTGTTGTTCTTCCGCCATACCCAAGGCTTGGTGAATGTATATTTCCAAATACCTTTTTCTTTTAGTCTTGCCTGCTTCTCCAACTCCAAATAATCACTACTCTCTTGTTTGAATGCAAGGGCCCAACCAGCTCGAACAATAGCCCCGTTTAATATTTTGTCTCCTATATAGCAGAGAGCGGTTAGCTGTCCCTTACGACCCTTTTCAAAGTCAATGCAAGTCAATTCTTTTCGCTTAAGCATTGATCTGAGGGCATCTCGAGCTAAAACCCCACAATTCACCGATCTGCCGTTTGGCGTTTCACAATGTTGTGTGACCTCTGGAGCATCTATCCCCCATAAACGGATCTTTGTTTTTTTTCCATCATCCAAACTCTTTATTAATAAAGTATCACCCGCAATAGCCGAAGCCCTACCCGTTATTTCTTCCTGCGCCAAGATGGCGTGCCCACTAACCACTAGTGCAATAAATACCAAAAACGAATACAGAACCCTTTTAAACATACTGCCGGCCTCCCCAAACTCCCACATTACCTCACAAAATATCAAGTGTTCCTTTTTTTTCAGGCGGATGAAATTCTTTATCAAGTTCAAGTTGGATGTCCTGGGTTAGTATTTTATCCCATGCGTCAACATTCTCTTCCACGTGTGCCAGAGAACTCGCCTTGGGTATAGAAATTATATCCTTTTTCCTCAGAGTCCACGCAATAGCAAGCTGCGATGGAGAGAGCCCCGTTTGTTTAGACAATTCACGCAATCTTTTATTAGAAAGCAATCGTCCCTGCTCAAGTGGAGAGTATGCCATAACAGATACTCCATGTTCTGAGCACCAAGGTAATAAATCCCACTCAACCCCACGGCGCATCAGATTGTATAAAATTTGATTCGTTTGACACTCAGTTCCACCAGGCACTTTCCAAAGATCATTCATATCATCAGTGTCAAAATTGCTAACACCCCAATATTTAATCTTTCCAGTTTTTTTTAGCTCCTCAAAAGCTGCCACCGTATCCCTAATGGGATGCGGGCCTGGCCAATGTAGAAGATAGAGATCTATAGTTTCAATGTTTAATCGGCTGAGACTATTTTCGCATGCTCGAATTGTTCCAGTTCTACTAGCATTGTGCGGCACCACCTTGGAAACAATAAAGACTTCGTCTCTTCGGCCTTTAACCGCTTTCGCAACAACTCGTTCCGCGCCCCCACGGGCATACATTTCAGCAGTGTCAATGAGCGTTGCCCCTAGGTCTATACCGCGTTGTAGCGCTATCGCCTCAGCATTTGGATCACCAATCCGCTCTCCCATATGCCAAGTTCCGAGGCCCATAGCTGGAACGACTTCTCCCCCTGCTAGGGTTACCGTAGACCTCATCTCATTTCCCTTTCTATTGTTTCGACCACATATTCTCCAAATTCGTGCGTTCCCAATTTACCCCCTAAATCCCTGGTTTTGTTTGTAGGATGAGTAGTTGCTATGCCTACACCTTCACGAATTAAATTCGCAGCCTCCTTATATGAGTTGCTATCAATTTGCTCTGCCCACCACTCAAAAAGCATACCCGTGGAAAGCAACAAAGCAGACGGATTAGCAATATTCTTTCCTGCTATATCCGGAGCGGAGCCATGACTCGCTTGAGCTACCGCCTTTTCTTTTCCCATATTTAATGAACCTCCCAACCCTAGACCTCCTGCTAATTCATTTGCCAGATTTGATAGTATATCGCCAAACATATTCGTCGTTACCACTATATCAAAAGCTTCCGGCGTTCTTACAAATAAAGAGGCCGCCGCATCGACGTGAATTTCTTCAACTAACACGCTTGGGTGTTCTGCTACTGCCGCTATGCATTCATCTCGAAACAATCCATCTGACAACTTCAAGACGTTTGACTTAGTGACAATTGTCATTTTTCGTTTTTCTCGCTCTGCGGCCATCTTCGCTGCAATCTGTCCAATACGGCGAGAATTTTCTCGGCTTATTTTTCTGATTGCTAATGCTAGATCAGGAGTCGGCATATATTCTCCAGATCCACTGAACATGTTTCGGTCGGCGTAGAACCCCTCCGTATTTTCTCTTACTACAACCAGGTCCATATTCTTAACAACCGACTTGGTACCTTGTCTTGTTATGGAAGGCCTAATATTGGCGAATAGATCAAAATGTTTTCGCAACGCTGCCGATAGATTTATTCCCCCATCGGTTGGCGAAGGATACGCTGCACTATCTACAGGTCCGAGAACAATGCCGTCTGCATTCTCTGATTCATCAAGAACGTTATGGGGAAGAGTAGACCCTACAGCCTCTAAGGCCGTGAAACCGATTTCGCGCTCTACTAGCTCAATCTTCAAGTCAAAATGTAAATCGACGGCTTCAATCACTCGGCGAACAACGTTAGATATTTCTGGCCCTATGCCATCACCCGGGAGAAGTAGCAGTTTCATAACTAGTCATAAATCCAAAAAAAAACGCTTATATTATTCTATATAAAAAGTGGCTCTAAAAGTCCCAAAATACTGCCGGCTTACTGAATTTGCTTCCATTTTCCCACTTCATCTTGCTTCCAATATGCTACAGAAAAACCTTTCTGTTGGTATTGTTTCCAACGTATTCGAGCTTTTTCCACGGCCTCACTATCTTTTCCATCAAATAGTTCAAAAACCCTGTGATATATCACGAGCTGATTACTTTCTGCTCCATCCACCAAGAACAGAAATGTCGCATTATTGGGGTTCTCATCTTCCATGGTCAGCCATATGGGTTGTTCCGAGCTGTAGGCATTATTTTTACATCCGTGTGGCAACCACGACTCCGGGTTGTACGTCCACAACAGATCATCGAGCATATCGACTCTCTCATTACTGGAAGCAATTACAACGGCTTTACAACCCGACTCTAAAGTGCGTTCCAGTAATCTCGGCAAAGCACTTTCTAGTGGCCGAACAGTGAGATGATAAAAACTTACTTCGGTCATCATGCCTATTTTTTATACGCCCTCGTAATTAGATTTAACAAGTTCGTTCAATGTTCTAACACCCCATCCCGTTCCGCCTTTAGGGACAGTGGGTGCATCTTTTGCAGACCAGGCCATACCGGCAATATCCAGATGGGACCATGGACAAGATTCAACAAAACGCTCCAAAAAACACGCCGCTGTCACACTGCCACCAAAACGAGGACCTGCGTTTTTCATATCGGCCACATCAGAATCCATCATTTTGTTATATTCAGCGCCCAACGGCATCCTCCAAAGACCTTCCCCAACCGCCTTAGCGGCCTTTTCCATCTGCTCCGCCAGAGTATCATCATTTGAAAAATACCCACAATTAATTTGTCCAAGAGCCACCATCATTGCCCCCGTCAATGTTGCCAAATCTATCATGAATTTAGGTTTGAAACGTTTGTTCATATACCAAAGCGCATCCGCTAATACTAACCGCCCTTCGGCATCAGTATTGATGATTTCTATCGTTTGCCCGCTCATAGACTTGACAATGTCGCCCGGCCTTTGTGCGTTACCATCAGGCATATTCTCAACCAAACCAACTATGCCTACTACATTTACTCCAGCCTTCCGAACTGCCAAAGCCTTCATCAAGCCAGATACAACGGCAGCTCCCCCCATATCCCATTTCATATCCTCCATACCT
>CAYFGZ010000067.1:0-18629 GCA_964342575.1 uncultured Nisaea sp.
TAATTTGCCATTTTTAGCCATAAATCATCTCGAAGGACATGCTTTGACAGCACGATTAACTCACAAGATTAACTTTCCTTTTTTGCTATTTTTAGCGTCTGGCGGGCACTGCCAAATACTAGCGGTGTCTGCAGTCGGGAAATATAAATTATTGGGTTCGACAATTGATGACGCAATCGGAGAAGCCTTCGACAAAACTGCTAAGTTGCTAGATCTCGGATTTCCCGGAGGACCTGCTCTTGAAAAAAAGGCACTAAACGGAAACGATGCGAAGTATACGTTTCCAAAACCGATGTTTGGACGACCAAATTGCAACTTTTCCTTTTCTGGTTTGAAAACGGCAGTTCGCTATAAAGTCCGTGATTCACAATACCTTTCAGATAAAGATAGAGCTGACATAGCAGCTTCATTTCAAAAGACTGTGTGTGACGTGGTCAAAGATCGTTGCTCTAATGCAATTTCAATATTTCAGCTCGAATTCGGTCGTAATAGGCCATTTGTAGTGGCTGGTGGCGTAGCCGCCAATCAAAGTTTACGAATGTCCCTATACAATTTGGCCAAGGAGAATGATATGAATTTTATTGCTCCCCCCGCCGCATTATGTACAGATAATGCGGCGATGATTGCTTGGGTAGGAATAGAAAGACTAAATTTAGGTCACAAAGATGATTTTGACTTTATGCCAAAACCTAGATGGCCTTTAGACTGAGTGTCACCTATTTTTTAACTTTAGAGAAATACAATGGCTTCCACTCGAATCAGTGTTATTGGTGCAGGTGCCTGGGGGACAGCATTGGCCCATATAATTGCCAAAGCAGGCAACAACGTTACTCTATGGGGACGAAACAAAAAAATTATAGAGGAACTTAGAACCTCCAAGACTAACTCAGTCTACCTAAATCAATTGAAACTAAGCAACCGGATTTATCCGACGGAAAATATAGATTACGCGTGTATAGCCGACGTGATACTCTTGGCTGTACCGGCGCAGTCTGTGCGTCGAGTTGCAACTCAAATGATGGAATTCACTCAACCCAATTCCAAAATCATTTGCTGTGCCAAAGGCTTTGAGACACATACAGGAAACTTAATGTCGGAAGTACTGTCCGACATATTCCATGCCGACCAATTGGCGTTTCTGTCGGGCCCAACTTTCGCTGCTGAGATTGTACAGGGGTTCCCTTCTGCAGCTACTCTGGCGACATCAGACATCCAAGTGGGGCAGCAGTTAGCTATGGAACTGAGCTCTGAAAATTTTCGCCTTTATTTCAACACGGATATTATCGGAGTCCAGGTAGGCGGCGCGGCGAAAAACATAATAGCTATCGCCAGCGGAATTGCGCGAGGACAGGGTTTCGGTGAAAATACTAGAGCAGCTCTCGTAACTAGAGGACTGGCAGAAACAACTCGTCTAGCCGTTAAATTGGGGGGAGTCGCACAAACACTAGCAGGTCTGGCTGGACTAGGAGATCTATTATTAAGTTGTTCGACCACTCAATCTCGGAACTTTTTGTATGGAAATTTACTTGGGACGGGCGAGAAGAATGATGCGATTCTAAAAAAAATAGGCGGGGTTGTTGAGGGCGTGTATAGCACTGCTGCCATAGAAAAAAAAGCGAAACTATTGGAAATTGAATTGCCCATATGTTCGGCTGTTAATTCTATTCTGTATAGGGAAGCTGACATAGCTTCAATGATTGAAGAGCTTTTGCAGCGACCGATTCGCCTAGAATAACTATTTTCAAAACCCCGTTTATATATACCGAAAAGAGTCCGCGATATCTCCATTATTTAAATTTATCCGTCAGGTTGACAAATTCGGTGATCCTTGAGTCATTCTTCATCCATCTGGTTATTCTACAACACCAGAACACCATCAAGGGTATACCCAGCGCCACAGGCAGCAGCCATCTAACTATTTCTGGCACGCCGACGAAGTTGTTTTCCAAAACTAAAATTCCCACACCCACGAAACTGATAATCATCCTAATAGAATGTCTCCGCAACCAGTCTCTTTCGACGATGTTTGCCGCTCGAAATCTCCGTATATCATTATACGATATCACTAAACCCAACAGCGACAATGTTAACAGTGTAGTTATTTCAAACGCCTTTGATACGTTTTTCAAAAAACCTTCAATATCCTGCAGATTGATGCCAGCCCAGAACGATAACGCCAGACAAATGATAATATTTAACTGTGCAAGTCCTTTGTCCAAAACCCCAGGTCTTGATGCGAAAACAAAATATCTACCCATGGATCTGTTTAGATAAAGACAACGGTACCCTGAAATCCCAAAGTATCCACTCAATAAGGCCACTAGAAACATAGTGAATTCGTTTGCATGCAAATTCACCCAAATCTCAGCGCCAACCACCCCCAGAAGCGAGATAAAAAATATCCTACCAACAACTCGATGTATCCCACTTCCCTTCCGGGCCAACAAGCCTATGATTCCAGTGAAACAAGCAACCGCGCCAAATGTATTAGAAATAGTCAATAATATAGTTAAATTCATGTTTAAATTACACCAACAAGCCCCACGACTATTTGTCAACTCGTCATCATCAACAATATACTAGAAACTTTTGGTTAAAAAATATGGATATCGCTTTTTATGTTATTAAAGTATTATTTGAACCATGGAAACACTTACTCTAAAAGGCGGAATTACAACTAATACATGAAATAGTAATTATTATTAGATTCTTTTCCATAAATGGGCAAAAATAGGTGAAGCTATGGCAGATATCGGAGGTATTGCTGGTGAAAAACTCCGTTCTTATATTGAACGTATAGAACGTCTAGAGGCCGAAAAAACAGCTCTAACGGCTGATATTCGGGAACTTTTTGTAGATGCTAAGGGCAACGGTTTCGATTCGAAAATTATGCGCCAAATTTTACGACTACGCAAAATGGATCAACAGGATAGGGCTGAACAGGAAGAACTTTTAGCCATATACCAACATGCTATTGGCATGGAGTGAGTCCAATTACCAGCTCCAGGACGATGGATCTTCATACAGTTCTATGTATGAGCATTTGATATTCAATCAAGCTAGAATATCACTGATTCAGCCGTTGGTTTAAACTTTTTACTATCGGTTCTTTCTAAAGTGCCTTGCAAGAAAGGCTAGGTTTGCATAGAAACATACAATCTTAATATACCTGGTATAGGCTGATGTCCTCTTCGGATAACCGAACTCTAACTACTAAAGAAAAATTGCGCCCTATTAGTGGCTTTCCAGAATTGCTGCCAGAGCATAGGATAGTCGAGCTAGAGTGGATTGATAAATTAAGGTCGATATTTGAAAGCTATGGTTTTACATCGATTGAACCCCGATCAATTGAGCCCGTGGAGGTTCTTCTAAAACAAGGAGACACTGACAAAGAAATATATACTATTGGTCGTTTGCTGGATTCAATCGACACTAATTCGGAACCAACCTACGCTCTCCATTATGACATGACCGTCCCGATGGCTCGCTACGTTGCAGCTAACATGAATCAAATTAGCTTTCCATTCAAGCGTTACCAAATACAAAAAGCCTGGCGAGGCGAACGTCCACAGGACGGAAGATTTCGAGAATTTCTTCAATGCGATATCGATGTCGTAGACACCCGAGATATTCCACTTCATTTCGATTCTGAAATCCCGATCATTATGCAGGAAGCAGTGACAGCTATTGGTGCTGGCCCACTCTTAACAAAAATTAACAACCGTAAGATTCTAGAGGGGTTTTATGCAGGAATAGGAATAAAAGATACAAGTACTGTCATTAGAATTATAGACAAGCTGGATAAAATCGGCCCCCACGGTGTCGACCAAATGTTGACTAAAGAGCTCTCTTTAGACACTAAAACGGTGAATTTAGTTCTTAAGTTAGCGGAAATAAAGGGGAGTGAACGCGAAGTTATAGGGAAAATCCAGTCTTTAGATGTTACCTCTGAACTCCTGGATCAAGGCCTCCGAGAGCTAGAATTTGTAATGCAAGAACTGGAACAATTTGACAAAAATTCCTTCTCTGTTGACCTATCGATTGCTCGTGGGCTGGCTTATTATACTGGTACAGTTTACGAGTCACGATTTATGGATTTTCCAGACTTTCCAACAATTTGTGGGGGAGGCCGATACGACAACCTTGTTGGCGATTTTGCAAATAAAAAACTACCGGGTATTGGTATTTCTATTGGCCTGAGCCGCATATTCTCAAAACTTCTCAAAGAAAACAGGATCACGGCTAACAAAAAATCGCCTACAGAAATTCTTGTCATATACTCTAAGGGTGCTCCCTACGGACTTATAAGAGACACCGCCCGCACTTTAAGGCAACGTGGGTACAATGTTGAGCAATATCATGAGGACAGAAAACTAAATATCCAATTAAAGTATGCTGCCGATAAAATGATCCCTTGGATCTGGTTCCCGCCAGATCGGTTTAATGGCGAACATCAAGTCAAAAACTCGCTCACACGAGAACAGGAAGCCGCCGACCCCACCACTTGGATACCAACATAGGAGATTGACACTGATTCTTAGACATCATCTGCTATCTTTTTTCCACAACTGGCATCAAGTGGATCACAATTTATTTCGTTCGGCTCAGATATATGGAAAATACATAACACCTCTTCTTCGTTTGCATGCAATAGCCACCGTTGTTAATCTCAGGGGAGCCAATCCACGATCCAGATGGTATAATCCAGAAAAATCTTTATGCGAGGAATTGGGCATTTGGCATGTGGATCATTCTCTTCATTCAAGGCGGCTACCAAAGCAAGAAATTTTAATCGACCTATTAGAAACTTTTAATAATGCTCCTCGTCCCCTTTTGATAAAATGTTCGGGAGGAGCCGATCGAACAGGTTTGGCCGCAGCAATATTTTTATTGAACGAGTGGGGGGTAAATTCTATCCCTCAAGCAGTAAAGCAGATATCCTTTCTCCCATACCTACATCTGCCCCGTCAAAATCAGAAATGGATCAAGCACTTTCCTTCCTTTTTCGCTTCAACACACAATGGGGTGTCATTATGTGAATGGATAAAGCACACCTATTCAACAGAGCTGTTCTCCTCTTGGTTGTGTCAAAATGAATTAAAGGGCACGTGGTTCGAATAAAGGATATCAATTCAGCCTAGAGGAATAAAGATACTAGGCAGTAGCCCCACTAATAATACCTTTGTCATGTAGTTCAGCAATAGTATGGCTGGGAAGATTAAGGATATTCGAGATAACCTCATCCGTGTTTTCTCCCAGCACTGGCGCGGGTCTAATGGACTGATTTTCAATTGCTTGAAATCTTAGAGGACTGCCAGCAGCCGGAAAACTGCCGATTGGCTTTTGAAGTATTTTTTGAACCAAGGGATTTTCAATAGAGCATCTGGGGTCTTTTTTAACAAGCTCGTCAAAGGTTTGGTAGGGGCCCCATAAAACTCCATTAGCATCCAAAATGTCTTTCACGACGTTATAGTCTCTAGTCCGAATGTAGGGCTCTATCAAACTGACAATTTCATCCCGAACAGAATATCGAGCTCCCTCTTCATCAAGGTCAATTCCAAGGCTAGATTCTATTAGTGCAGATCCCTCTTCAATATTTACTGCTTTTTTTAAACGGCGCCATTGAGCTTTGGTCAGGGCCGTCAGCATTATTCGACGATCGTCCTTTGTCAAAAAGTCATGACCAAAAGCTCCGTATATATGATTACCATCAGCACTTCTGCTACGTCCCATCAACTCACTTTCAGCCAAATGCCCTAGAGCACTTGCTACCCAAATACCCACATCTGATAACGATAAGGTAATTAATTGTCCATTTCCGAGCCTGTTTCTTTTACGTTCAGCAGCCAAAATGCCGGTTGCAGCCATTGTGCCGGTAACAAGATCCCAAGCTGGCAGCACATGGTTTACCACCGCGCTTTCATTATTACGTGGACCAGTCGCCAGTGGGTAACCCAAAGCACAATTTATAGTGTAATCGACTGCTGGGCTACCATCATGGCTACCCAGAATATTGAGCATAATTAGATCTTCTCGTTCAGCCTTAAGTTTATCAAAACTGAACGGTCCACCCGGAGGGTAGTTGGTCAAAAATATTCCATTTCCTGCACCGGACTGACATATAAGCGCTTTTATGAGTTCTCTGCCTTCTTCTTCACGAGTATTTATTGCTATAGATTTTTTCCCTTTATTCAATCCAGCCCAATAAAGACTATTCCCTTTGTCATCTAGAGGCCACCGTTTGTAATCCATTCCACCACCAATTGGGTCGAAGCGTATTACTTCGGCTCCCAATTGCGCCAACGTCATGCCTCCCAACGGAGCCGCTACGAAAGCTGATCCTTCGATTATCGTTAAATCTGACAACAGATCATACATTCCAACATCCTTTCCACACTCATTTTATTCATAAACACTTGCTCAGAAATCCGATAGTCATTTCGGGATCCACAAGTTTCCAGTATTTGATCTTGAAATAGTTAAGCTTCCGTGTCTCGCAAAACGTCTATGACGCGCTAATGCCGGCGGCCAAAACATCCCGATCGACGTGTTTAGCAAACTGCTGAAAATTATCCTCAAACCTGCCACATAACTCAGATGCTACAGTATCGTATCTCTTTGGATCAGCCCAAGCCTTACGCGGTTGCAGAATTTCCGTTGGGACATCGGGGCAGCTATCCGGAATACTCAGTCCGAAACAATTATCAGAATTCAAACCAGTTGCAGACAATTTTCCATCCAACGCTGCCCGAAGCATCGCTCGCGTATAGCTGATCTTCATCCTCTCCGCTCCATCCCCGACCGAGCCGCCAGACCACCCGGTATTGACCAACCAACAAGTACCTCCGTGCTTGGCTAGGCGCTCTCTAAGCATTTGGCCATATACTGTCGGACGGCGAGGCATAAATGGTCCACCAAAACAAGTAGAAAAAGTGGCTTCCGGTTGGCTTCCCATCCCCTTTTCCGTTCCTGCTACCCGCGCAGTATAACCGGACAAAAAATGGTACATCGCCTGTTCTGGAGTCAGCTTGGATATTGGCGGCAATACCCCAAACGCATCGGCAGCCAAAAGCACTATATTACTGGGATGGTCTGCAACACCAGTGGTGCTAGCGTTGTCAATAAATTCAAGCGGATAACAAGCTCGTGTATTTTCAGTAAGGCTATGGTCATCCAAATCTAAATATCTGGTAGCCTTATGAAAAACTACATTTTCCAAAACGGTACCAAATCTCTGAGTCGTCGCATATATCTCTGGCTCGGCTTCTGGAGATAAATTGATCACCTTCGCGTAGCAGCCACCTTCAAAATTGAAAATACCGTCTTTTGACCATCCATGCTCGTCATCACCTATCAGCGTTCTAGATCTATCCGCTGACAAAGTAGTCTTTCCAGTTCCTGAGAGACCAAAAAAGATAGCACTATCACCACGAGACCCCACATTAGCTGAGCAGTGCATTGGCATAACATCGCGTTCCGGCAACAGATAATTTAGCACTCCAAAAATAGATTTCTTTATTTCCCCTGCATAATGACTTCCACCTATCAGTATCATCTTCTTATCGAAATCAACCAGTATAAAGGTCTCAGAATTAACCCCATCTTCTGCTCCGCGGGCTTGAAGGCCTGGCACGTGAACTATGGTAAAATCCGGCGCAAAATGCTGCTTCTGATCAGTGGTCGGTCTGATAAACATATTTTGCGCAAAGAGATTCGGCCACGCGGACTCGGTTATTACCCGGACATTCAAACGATAATTGGGGTCGGCGCCAGCAAAGCAATCTTGAACAAACACGTCTCGACCCTGCAGATATGCGGCAACCCTCTCGTGCAACAGCTCAAACTTTTCTGGCGCTATAGGCCTATTAACTCCGCCCCAATTGATATGTTCATGTACAGTCGGCGAATCCACTATAAACTTATCCTTGGGGGACCGTCCCGTATGAACACCTGTCGAAACAGTTAACGCTCCTCCACTTGTCACGGTTCCTTCACCACGACGAATTGCTTCTTGATACAACGCAGGGGCACTGAGATTCCAGAAAACCGTTCCCAAATTATGTAAACCGTGCAATCGAAGGTGCTCTGAACTCGAGATCACACCATTATTTGCCACTACCACCTCCATATATTTTCTGCTAGTGATCTTACCTAAGACTTGTTATATCCACTAGGTACTTATCCCTCAAAAACTTTGATAGAATCGTCTATATCAGACCCTCAAGGAATAGCAGTGCCCAAACCCAATCACCACTTAACTTTCACACGAAATGTCAACTCTCCCGAACACTTAGTCAAAGGGCTCATTATTAGTTAAACAAAAAAATAACACTAATGAAAAGAATATTTTGCACTTCCAAAGTCGGATAGTCCTAATTTGGATTATTAGCTCAAGTTTTATAAATTCTTGCAATCCATCACATAGGCATCATCAAGAAAGCGCATATGTGCGTGACAGTCATCTATGTTAGATATCTTCAGGGGGAGTGTATCTAAGATATCCCATGAAAGTGGGGTTTTCGGGTGTTCTTAACTCAAAAACAGCCTAAGATGGTGCTAGAATATATCGTCATAGCCGGACCCGATTATTTTGACTAAGATGAACACAGGAGAAATTTCATGGCTTTGTAAGCTAGAAATTGCGTGCACAAATATGTGTTGGAAAAAGGCAGCTAGTGTCTCAATTTGGTCAAATAAAAGCCTTAATTTTCTCTAAACTTTAACGACTCGCAGCTTATTTTTAAATGGAATACATACAATGACTGCTACAATTGCCATAGTTGACGACGATCAAAATATTTTGACTTCAATTACGATGGCGTTGGAGTCAGAAAATTTTAAAGTAAAAAGCTTCAAGGATGGTGAAGATGCATGGCTCGGTATTAGGCAATTGCCGCCAGATCTAGCGGTAATTGATATCAAGATGCCTAGATTAGACGGCATGGAACTGTTATCCAAAATACGAAAAGATTCGGACCTACCCGTAATTTTTCTAACTTCTAAGGATGATGAAGTTGATGAAATATTTGGGTTAAGAATGGGAGCTGACGATTATATCACCAAACCATTTTCCCAACGTTTATTAATTGAGAGAATAAGAGCTTTACTCCGACGCCAGGAGCTTAATCGAGTCAACAGCGACCCAAATACGAAAAAAAGTACGCTTGTCCGCGGACACCTGCTTCTAGATTCTTCGAGGCATCTATGTTGCTGGAAGGGTGTGGATATGGGGCTCACTGTCACGGAATTCCTTCTATTAACCACTCTCGCCATCCGCCCTGGGCACGTTAAGAATAGGGACCAGCTGATGGACGCCGCATATGGCGACTCTATTTATGTAGACGACCGTACAATCGATAGCCACATAAAACGATTAAGAAAAAAATTTAAGAGTATTGATGAAACATTTGATCATATTGAAACGCTTTATGGTGTAGGCTATAGATACCGGGAAAGCAGTACCGAAAAGAAAATTATGCTGGAATGACTTGATCTCCGGATACGAAGTGAACATGTTTTGACAGAAAAACTTCAAAACCTTAGCAATACAGGATTGTATAGTAAGAATCGTTTTTCTAGACTTACCCTCAGAATTCTTGCCATAAACAGCGTAGCAATCGCCATATTAATTGCTGGTTTTTTATATCTAGATCGCTACGAAAGCAGTCTGATTCAATCTGAATTAGAGGCCCTTGAACACCAAGCTGATTTGTTTTCCGATGCTATTGGTGAAGTCGCGGTCCGGAGTAATTATGGAACTAGCAGTTCACTCTCAAGAACTTTAGTTCGTCGAATTGTAACCAAATCTGGAAACGAAACACCGACTCGATCGCGTGTCTTCGATGCAAAGGGGAGGTTACTGGCTGACAGCATGTCCTTACCCGGTGCCGTTGGCAACGTCGAAATGAAACCACTGGAACCCCTTTCGCCTAATCTTTTTTTTCGAGCCTTCGCTGAAAGCTTTTATGAACAGGTTTTTGGTTTATTGCGGCAGCGCCCATTTCCGATGTACAGAGAATCTACATTGCAACTGGCGAGCGCGTTTCCAGAAGTAGTCCAAGCTATGAAAGGAACTACTTTAAAGACAGTGCGTGCTACCGAAAAAGGTAGCTTAATTCTTACGGTTGCAGTCCCCATCCAAAAATACAAACGTGTGCTGGGAGTTCTCCTCTTGTCTCTAGAGGGGAAAAAAATAGATGAAGCTGTGCGCTCTTTTCGATTAGAGATGTTTGGCGTATTCTTATTAACCATCTCAATCACCGTCGCTTTATCGGTATATTTAGCTCGCAGTATTACCCTTCCTATACAACGCCTAGCGTCAATCGCGGAGCAAATAAGAAACGACCGTGGGCGCCACTATACTATGCCCGATTTTTCAGAACGAAACGACGAAATTGGCGAATTGGGCAAGGCTATAAAACAAATGACGGATAATTTGTGGCAACGACTTGATGCAATAGAAAGATTCGCTGCCGACGTTTCACACGAGATTAAAAATCCCCTTACGTCAATACGGAGCGCCGTTGAAACTGCGGCAAAGGTTACAGATAGTGGAAAAAGGGATCGACTTTTAGCGGTCATTTTAGACGACGTCCATAGACTCGATCGTCTAATCAGCGACATTTCCGATTCGTCAAGATTAGATGCCGAATTAAGTAGGGAGACATTTACAAAAATCGATATTAAAAAGTTACTGCAAACTTTTCATGAAATGACTACCTCCGATCGAAGGCCCAACATTCCGTTCCTTATGCTAAACATTGCTGATAATGAGGCCTCCCACGTTGTCCAGGGCCACGAAAATAGATTAGTTCAAGTTATTCAAAACCTGGTGACTAACGCCGTCACATTCTCACCTATTGGCGGAACAATAACCATCCATTGTGAATCCGATGAATTCAATGTAACAATTATGATCGATGATGAGGGGCCTGGGATCCCTAATTCTAAATTAACTGCTATTTTTGATAGGTTTTATACAGAACGGCCTACCGACGAAAAATTTGGCATGCATTCCGGATTAGGACTCTCAATATGTAAGCAAATAATCGATGCCCATAGAGGACAGATCTGGGCACAAAATCTGTTGAACGACCTCGATGAAATAAAGGGAGCTCGTTTCATAATAAAGCTTGCCAAAGAAAATCATAGTCGCACAAGGTAAAGTGGTTAATGTAAATAATCGGATATATGTGCATGAAGAATTTTTATGGAACCTGCGTAGCATTCGATGGAAAGGCGGTTCTTTTCCGGGGGCCACCCGGTAGTGGAAAGTCTGATTTAGCTCTTAGGTCCATTTACTCTGGGGGGCAATTAATAGCAGATGATCAAACAACTCTAGTACAACAAAAAGATAAGATTATCGCCTCCTGCCCAAAATCGCTGTCTAATAAGCTAGAAGTTCGAGGAATAGGATTGGTTGAAGTACCATGCATATATTGTGCGCCATTGATATCAGTTTTTGATATGGTGCCCAGTGGTTCGGTTGAGCGGTTTCCAAAAATGCGCTTTTGTAGTTATCTGGGTGTAAAAATTCCATTATTTACCCTAGCACCCTTCGAGGCATCAGCAGTATGTAAAGTTACACTTTCAATAGACTTAGTGACGACAATCTAATCCCTAACCCATTGACTTAGTCGGTCACAAAATAGAAAAAGAATCGATGGTCATGATTAAACAAACCGAGGAAAATATTGTTGTGGTAACTGGCTTGTCTGGTGCTGGCCGGTCAACTTGTTTAAAAATCCTTGAAGACCATGGCTATGAAGCCGTGGATAACCTTCCCCTTACGTTGATAAATCCTCTGCTAAAGCTGATGTTGAATAAGTCCAGGAGACAAGCGCCTAACAAAATTGCTATTGGTATCGATCCTAGGACCCGAAATTTCGATCCGGACAAATTACTTCGATACATCGAGAAACTGCGATCAAAGTATCCAAGCGTTTCTCTCGTTTTTCTGGATTGTGATGATAAAATTCTTGTGCGTCGATTCACAGAGACACGGCGAAAACACCCGCTGGCCCTAGACCGCCCAGTAATCGATGGAATCCGTGAAGAACGGCTATTACTAAAAAGTGTTGGTGAAAATGCTGATCTTTTGCTTGATTCTTCTGGACTCACGCTTCCCCAATTTCACACGGCAATTAAACAAAAAATAGGCATAAAAAATAAAGATAAATTAACGTTAACCATTGTTTCTTTTGGATTTAGGAACGGCTTACCGAACGATTCAGATATGATTTTTGACGTACGGTTTCTGGCAAACCCCTACTACCAAACTAACCTACGTTCTTTGGATGGAAAGACCCCAGAAATAGCTACATTTATAGAAAAAGATCCGATTTTTGAGATATTTTATGGAAATTTAGTCAGTTTTCTTAGCCCCCTTCTTCCGCGTTACGCGGAAGAAGGAAAAGGCTATTTAAATATTGGGATTGGCTGTACAGGCGGGCAGCATCGATCCGTATTTGTGGCCGAAAAACTGCACAACTGGTTAAATATTTCTGACCATAATGTTACATTACGCCATAGAGATATAGAGGATAACTAGTTTTGACCTTTTAAGGGTTATGGAGCATATAGTGCAAGATTCAAATTCAAATTCAAAACTCGGTATCGTTATAGTTACGCATGGGAATTTGGGGGATGAATTAATAAAAGTTCTGGAGCATGTTGTAGGACCCCAAGAAAAAATAGAGACCATCAGTATCGGAGCAGATGACGATATGGAGGCAAGGCGGCTCGATATTCTAGCAGCGGTAAAAAAGGTAAACGACGAAGTGGGCGTAATCATACTAACCGATATGTTCGGTGGAACACCATCAAATTTGGCTATATCAATTATGGAGCAAGAACAAATAGATGTAATTGCCGGCATTAATCTGCCAATGCTCGTAAAACTTGCGAGCATTCGCTCCAGCAAGTCAATTACGGAAGCAGTCTCAGAGGCCAGAGAAGCAGGACAAAAATATATAATGATTGCTTCGCAAATACTTGGGCAACCGCAATGAAAGATGCATTAAGCAATGGTCACGAGAGAACATTGGTCATACAAAATAAAAGAGGCTTGCATGCGCGTGCAGCCGCGAAGTTCGTAAACGCGGCAAGTGAATTTGATAGCCAAGTTACTGTCTCAAAAGAAAATGAAACAGTTTCAGGAAAATCTATTATGGGTTTACTTATGCTAGTGGCTGTCCAAGGGTCTAATATCCGTATCACAGCGCTTGGCAAAGATGCCGTAGAGGCGGTGGAAACTTTAACAGAATTGGTGGATAATAAGTTTGATGAAGACTAGCGCTATAGAAACACCAGATAAAACGCATGGTGAGCAAGTTTTCTTTGGAATAGGAATATCAGTTGCAGCTGCAATAGGTGCGGTGCATGTAGTTAATTCGGGCCTCGGCCCAGTCCCTAAATATCCTATAACGCAATTGGAAGTAGATGGTGAGCTATCAAGATTTAGGAAAGCAGTATCCAAAGCCAGACAACAAGTCATACGCCTAAAGACAAAAACTGCATCGCTAACTGAAGCAACAGCAGAAGAATTAGAATTATTATTAGATGCGCAGGCGGCAATGTTAGCATCCACGAGAATGCTGTACGGTGTAGAAACGGCCATTACAGAACAAAAAATTAATGCCGAGTCGTGCGTCCAAATTATTGTCCAAGAAATTGCCCAGGGATTCGCAAAGGTTAAAGATCCATACCTAGCCGCACGAGTTCAGGATATTCGAGATGTGGGTTCACGAATTCTTAGACAACTCATGCAAACTCCATATCAGGCCTATTCTCGTATTCCTAAAGGATCGATAATCGTTACTGAAGAATTGAGCCCGGCAGATATAGCCTTAATTGATCCTTCCAACATAGTCGGATTCGCAACAGAACAAGGAGCAACAGAAGGCCATACAGCAATAATGGCCCGCTCAATGAATTTACCTGCCGTACTGGGTCTTTCAAACATATTATCTGAAGTTTACCCAGGCCAGACAATAATCGTCGATGGAGATGCCGGCCGCATTATTCTCGACCCAAGTAAAGCTACACTATTAGAATACAGGAGGAAAACTGAGGCCAGAAAACGCCTAAATAGACAATTAGCTCGCCTTAGAGCTCTGCCGGCAGTAACCCGGGATGGTAAACTAGTAGGAATGCACGCCAATATCGAATTGGCACGCGACGTCGAAGCAGCCATCCATGCTGGCGCGGAAGGTATTGGATTGTTGAGAACCGAATTCATGTTGTTAAATCGAACCACCTATCCAAACGAAGAGGAACAATACCATACGTTAAAGACTATTGTTATGGGCATGTCGGGTAAGCCCGTTACTATTCGGACACTGGACCTTAATGCCGAAGGGCTACCTGATGCGATGAGAGTTTGGGGACACAACACGGTTAACCCTTTATTTGGACGGCGGGCTGTAAGACTTTCTGTCAAACAACAGAAACTTTTTGAGATACAACTATCCGCTATACTCAGAGTAAGTAAGCATGGGCCGGTTAAAATTCTTTTACCAATGATCTCAAGTGTCCACCAAATCAGACATGTAAAACGTCTTTTAGAAAAAGTACTCCGTCGCCTGCGCAAGCGAGGAAATGAATTTTCGGAGTCTATACCGCCCATTGGAGCAATGATTGAAGTTCCTGGAGCGGCTCTAATAGCTGACTCTATAGCGCAGGAAGTAGATTTCTTTGCAATCGGTACTAACGATTTAACAATGTATACCCTAGCGATTGACCGAGAAGACGAGCAAGTGGCCAGCCTCTTCAACCCACTACACCCTGCTGTATTAAGACTTATCCAAATCACCCTAAATGCGGCTCAGCGCAATAACAAACCAGTTAGCATTTGTGGCGAAATAGCGGGTGACCCAAGGTTCGCCCCACTACTAATAGGACTGGGGGCTCGGGATCTTTCAATGGCCTCTCAAAATCTACCCAGAGTTAAACAACGAATACGGGCTCTTGATACTGGACTGGCCACAAGGCGAGCTTTGGCTATCCTTGACCAAACCGATGAAGATTACGTTCGAAATCTTTTGGATGATTTCAATGAAAGTCTTTAACTTTTATTCTTGCCTTTAAAACTCTATAAAGGAACAAAAAATGAAGTCTATCAAAATTGGCTTAATCGGTGCTGGAGGTAACACCCGGACAAGGCATATCCCTGGTTTTCAGGCCTTGGAAAATGTCGAAATAATTTCAGTGGCTAATAGAAGCCAACAATCTTCCATGGTAGTCGCCAAGGAATTTGGTATACCTAGTATTGCCAAAAATTGGCGAGAAATTATAGAAAATAGTGAGATAGACGCTGTCTGCATAGGAACTTGGCCCTATATGCACTGTCCTATAACCCTAGAGGCTCTTAATAATGGCAAACATGTCCTTTGTGAGGCACGTATGGCCCTCAACTCGTTTGAAGCCCACAAGATGCTCGAAACCTCGCGAAAAAATCCCCACCTAATAGCCCAAATAGTACCTGCTCCACATACTTTAGAGTTGGACAGGACCATAAGTAATTTGATCGGCTCCGGATTTATTGGAGATTTGATCAGTATGGATGGTCGGATCAATTCGGGAAGTGATTACCCAGATTTCAACTCGACGCCTCACTGGCGCCAGGATCGAGATTTTTCTGGAAATAACATAATGAATATGGGTATATGGTACGAGGCTATTATGCGATGGCTAGGTCCCGTGAGTAGCGTATTCGCTTTGGGGCAATCGATAGTATCTTATCGAATTGATGAAAATGGTGACCGCGTAAATATGTCTATTCCCGACCATGTAGACATCACAGGCCAATTTGTTCAAGGTGGGCATATGCGGCTTACGGTGTCCTCAGTAATTGGGCTATCCCCAGCGGAGGTAGATCTTTTTATATTTGGTACAGAGGGTACGCTAAGAATTCTACAAAATAAAGGATCCACACTCGAATTGTATGGTGGCGATAAAAAAAGATCGACTCTTGAAAAACTTTCGATTCGTCAAGAAAACAAAGGTCACTGGCGGGTAGAGGAAGAGTTTATCAATTCTATTCTGGGAGAAGAAGAAATAACCCACACGGACTTTACGACTGCCGTGCGGTATATGGAGTGGACTGATGCGGTTACACAATCCATACAAACAGGGAGATCGATTAACTTACCGCTCCTCCAATAAAGACTATTCCATAGTGGTAAAAGCATTTTAAGGAGAGTTTGGTGACACTGCAGATAAGTGCAAACGTATTGCGAGCCGTAGAACCGCCGATAGCAGAAGCTCAGTCTTGGATAAATGGCCGCAATTTTTCGGATGAGAAACCACTATTAAATCTTGCTCAGGCAGTACCCAGCTACCCGCCAGCTCCATCTTTATCTGAACACCTCTCCATCAAAGTAAAACAATTTGAAACGGCGCAATATACAGCGATAGCAGGGATCCCCGAACTTAGAAGTTCTTTAGCACAACACATGGCCGAAATATACCTAGGACAAATTAATTCCCGCAACGTTCTAATTTCTGCAGGTTGTAACCAAGCATACTGCTTAGCCATAATGGCCACGGCTCAAGCTGGCGACGAAGTGATTTTACCCACCCCTTACTATTTTAACCATGTCATGTGGCTAGAGATGCTTGGTATCTCACCTGTCTTTCTTCCCTTTAGATCGGATCTACATGGCGTACCTTCGGTGGATGATGCTGCCAAACTTATGACCAAAAAGACTAAAGCTATAGTATTAGTTACACCCAACAACCCCACAGGGGCGATATATCCTCCAGAAGTAATACAGCAATTTTTTGATCTGGCTTTCGATAATAAAATAGCTCTAATAATTGACGAAACTTACAAAGATTTTCTAGGAAATACCCTGCCCCACCCAGTTTTCAAAAATGAAAACTGGGAGGAAACTCTAATCCAACTTTACAGTTTTTCCAAAGTATTCAGCCTAACTGGCTATCGAGTTGGATCAATTGTTGCCGGTCATCAAGTCATTGAGGCTGTGACTAAAATTATGGATACCCTCGCCATTTGCGCACCACGTATTTCCCAGGATGCAGCGCTGTTCGGCCTCAAAGAACTGAAGGAGTGGGTGGCAGAGAAACAAGCTACCATCAAAGATCGACTGAAATATATTGAAAATGTGTTCAGGACAAACGACCTTGACTACACACTGATCTCAAGTGGAGCTTACTTCGCGTATGTAAAACACCCATTCAAAAATTTGAGCTCACATGATCTAGCACAAAAACTAGCGGAACAGGAAAATATATTATGTTTGCCTGGCTCTTTTTTTGGACCTAATCAAGACACTTTTCTCCGGATTGCTTTCGCAAATGCAACAATAGAAGAGCTTTCCATCTTGCCTGATAGACTTCACTCAAGCATCTCAAGTATATCAGTAGATTGAATCCAACTAGAGCCGCAAAAAATTCATAGGTCGGTACTATACTATAGCTTGCTCATACGTTCGCACACTGTTATATGCCATCCTGATATTATTAGTCTACAAAGAGAACCCAGATTAAGACAATAGCGAGGACCCATGGCAAATTTTTCAGATTATAAAATAGCAGATATTTCTTTGGCTGAGTGGGGACATCGCGAGATAAAAATTGCTGAAACAGAGATGCCCGGCCTAATGGCTGTCCAGGAAGAATACGGCGACAGCAAGCCGCTAGCGGGGGCACGGATAACGGGTTGCCTGCATATGACAATCCAGACCGCTGTCCTAATTCAAACACTAGTGAAATTGGGTGCCGAAATAAGGTGGTCGTCGTGTAACATATTTTCCACCCAAGATCATGCAGCGGCCGCGATAGCGGATCTGGAGATACCCGTATTTGCATGGAAAGGAGAAACAGAAGAAGAATACGAGTGGTGTATTAGGCAAACGATTGATGCTCCTGATGGATGGAGACCAAATATGCTACTAGATGACGGCGGTGATCTCACCAAGATTATGCACGAAGAATATCCGGAGTTGTTGGAGGATGTGCATGGGGTTTCCGAGGAAACCACAACCGGTGTTCTCCGGCTAGTTGAAATGCAGGAAGCCGGAACACTTAAGATCCCGGCATTTAATGTAAATGATAGTGTTACAAAATCTAAATTTGACAACCTCTATGGCTGTCGAGAGAGCCTTACCGACGGAATCCGACGTGCAACGGATGTTATGCTCGCTGGTAAAGTAGCCGTCGTCAATGGGTATGGCGACGTTGGGAAGGGTTCGGCGTCGAGTCTCAGAAATGGCGGCGCCCGAGTAATTGTCACTGAAGTTGACCCCATTTGTGCACTGCAAGCCGCTATGGAGGGTTTCGAAGTATCAACTATGGATGAATATGCACCAAAAGGAGATATTTTCGTAACTGCAACAGGAAATAAGGATATAATTTCAGTTGAACACATGCGTCAAATGAAAGACAGGGCAATCGTTTGTAATATTGGGCATTTTGATACAGAAATTCAAGTCGAGGGGCTGCGGAATTTTAAGTGGTACCCCGTCAAGCCTCAGGTAGATGAGATAGAATTTCCAAATGGGAAACGTATTATTTTATTGGCAGAGGGTCGTTTAGTGAACCTCGGCTGCGCCACTGGACATCCCAGCTTTGTAATGAGCGCATCATTTACAAATCAAACATTAGCG
>CAYFGZ010000068.1:0-18601 GCA_964342575.1 uncultured Nisaea sp.
CTCGCACCAAAAGGGATAACGGTTAATATTATCGCCCCGGGGTTTATAAAAAAAGATCCAACTGCGCATGCGGCGATTAAGCCCGAGGTACTGAAAGCGATATCTGCTCAGATTCCGATGGCCCGCGCTGGGGAGCCCAGTGAAGTTGCGTCATTAGTGGCTTTCTGTGCCTCGCGGGAAGCTTCCTATATCACAGGGCAAGTGATACATGTTAATGGAGGTCTGTTGTAGCAATATAAGCGGATATCAGTGGAAAAAAGGTTTTAGAATTATGGTTAGTATACGACCTTGGATAGGTTCCGATCTTCAAGCTCAGACGGGAAGCGTTAATTTTGATGAAGAATGTTACAGAGAAATTCGAGATGCCTGCGTTTTAATACGCGAAAATCCATTGCCTATTTTGACCCTTTGTCCCGGTGATGTAGAGATGCCGGCCTGCCAACGGCTGATGCACGATGTTCGCGAAACGCTTGAGAGCGGTTGGGGGTTTTGTATTATTGATCGCCTACCACTTGATAAAATGACAGAAAATGAAGCGAAGACTGTATATTGGCTGCTTTCAAAAATGCTTGGCCGACCGGTGGCTCAAAAATGGTCTGATGGAAGAATGTTGTATTCGGTGACTGATTTAGGAAAACCATCAGGGGACGGTGTTCGGCCAGATGTAACAAATGAGGATCAGAGTTTTCACACGGATAATTCGTATAATATTTGTCCCCCCGACTTTGTAGGACTCCTATGCCTCAAACCCGCCAAGGAAGGAGGCATAAGTAGAGTCGTGAATATGCTGGCGGTGGTGGAAAGGATGGCAAAGAAGCACAATGGTCTTCTGTCACGTCTATATCAACCGTACTTTTTCGACAGGCAGCGTGAACATGCACCAGACGACAGAAAAACTCTGTTTAACCCCATATTATGCGAAGAACCAGATGGCCTTCGTGTCCGAGTATCCAGAAATTTAATTTATCAAGGATATTCGTTAGAAAGCCGACTGGTTGATGACGAGGGCGAGGCCTCTTTAGAAGCTTTCTTTTCGATTATCGATGACCCGGAAATGTATAAACAGTTTCAGTTTAAAGAAGGTCAAATTCAGTTTTTGAATAACAAACTAATTGGTCACAAACGAACTAGCTTTACGGATTGGCTGGATAAAGAAAAAAAACGGCATCTAGTTCGGGTTTGGCTTCGCGAAAAAGGAAGGCAGTTCTATAATGGATAAGAATAAGGGAGGGCCTTACATTGAGAAGCAGTTAACAGAATACTTTTTCTGGGATTAGTTGACGATTCTGATCTAGGGAAAAATAATGGAAAAAAATCAATGTTGGAGATGTTGACATGAAAGCTTCAGATCTTTTGGTGAAATGTTTGGAGGCTGAGGGGGTAGAGAGAATCTTCGGCGTGCCAGGCGAAGAAAACGCGGACACAATGATTTCGCTTGTGGACAGTAGTATTGAGTTTGTATTGTGCCGGCATGAACAGGCAGCAGCTTTTATGGCAGATGCATACGGTAGGCTGACGGGAAAACCAGGTGTGTGCTTGGCTACTCTGGGACCAGGAGCAACCAATTTGGTCACTGGGCTGGCGGATGCAAATATGGATCGGGCGCCAACAGTCGCAATAATTGGCCAAGGCAGCACACGACGATTGCACAAAGAAAGTCACCAGAATATGGACGCCTTGGCTATGATGCGGCCGATAAGTAAATGGGGGACTTCCATCGTTGTTCCGGAGAGTATTCCGGAGATAGTTAGAAAAGCGTTTAAACTGGCAGAGGCTGAAAAACCCGGCGTTACCGTGATTGAATTACCTGAAAATATAGCAAGAAGGGAAATTGAAGCGGCACCTATGAAGGTCACAAAAACGAGAAGAGCGGCCGCTGATCACAAAGTAATAAAACATGCTGTAGCCTTAATAGCCAAGGCGAGGAATCCAATAATTATTGCCGGAAATGGAGCGGTCCGAAAGCGTGCATCTAACCAATTAAGGAGGTTTGCTAGGAAGACGGGAATAGCGGTTGTCAGTACCTTCATGGGGAAGGGGGCAGTGGCTAGGTCGGATGATCATTGTCTCTTTACGATGGGGCTTCAAGGGGGCGATTACGTTAACCTTGCTGTGGATCAAGCTGATCTTGTCATTGCTGCAGGGTATGATTTGGTAGAGTATGCGCCAGGGCTATGGAATAAAACTGCCGGGAAAAAGCTTGTTTCAATAGATTTCGAGCCAGCAGAAATTGATTCGGATTTCCCGGTAGATGTGGATATTGTTGCAGACTTGGGAGATGCCCTTTGGCAATTAAATGAAGAACTCAATCGTCAGTTTGAGGGGCAATTACCTCTCTTTGATATCAAAACGCGAAAAACCCTGCGTGATACGATTCAAGATGATCTTACTAGAGAGGCAAGTGATAAAAGCTTTCCGGCAAAGCCGCAACGCATTCTAAATGATATACAGAAATTTCTAGGGCCTAGGGACATTCTTTTAAGCGATGTTGGTGCCCATAAAATGTGGATTTCACGTTATTTTAATTGCGAAGAACCCAATAGATGTCTGATATCGAACGGATTTTGTACTATGGGCATAGCGTTACCCGGAGGGATTGGAGCAACATACGCTGAGCCAGACTCGAGAATACTAGCTGTTAGTGGAGATGCAGGGTTTTTGATGAACGTCCAGGAATTGGAAACCGCAGTTAGACTGCAACGGAGAGTTGTGACAATGGTTTGGGTAGATGGTGAATATGGCCTCATCAAATGGAAACAACAAAATGGTTTTGACGGGCGTCATTCGGACCTCAGATTTGACAACCCCAATTTTGAGCAGTTGGCTAAATCCTTTGGGATGTGGGGTAAAGAAATAATGTCAACGGATGAAATAATACCCGCATTGGAGGAAGCCTTTAGTCAGAGTGGGCCGGCTCTTCTTGCTATACCTGTAGATTATTCAGAAAATAGAAAGATGACAGAACGTCTTGGAAATATAGTTATGCCCATATAAACAAAGTCAACAGCTCAAGGATTTCAGAAAAATGCCAACAAAAAAAGTAAATAACGTGGAAATTAACTATCAGATAGACGGAGACGTATCGAAACAAATTATTATGTTTTCTAATTCATTGGCGTCTAATTTGAACATGTGGAATCTGCAAATAGATCATCTGGTGTCGCTGGGGTATGGGATTGTTCGTTATGACAGTAGAGGGCATGGAAAATCGGATTTCCCAGTAGGTCCCTATACAATAGAGATGTTGGCTGACGATGCAGGGGGATTAATAGAAGCCTTAGGTCTTCCCCCTGTACATTTTTGTGGGTTGTCAAAAGGTGGAATGGTAGCCCAGATGATGGGCGTACGGCATGCAGACAAAATTAGAAGCCTCACCATAGCAGATAGCGCAGCTTTCATGCCCGCAAAGGACGTGTGGGACGCGAGAATTTCAGCTGTAATGGAGGGAGGCATGGAAGCGGTTGTAGATGGTACGGTCGAGCGATGGATAACTGATCAAGGTAGAGAACGCATTCCAGAGCAGGTTGAACTGATCCGAAAGATGATTTTGTCTACGCCTGTCCAGGGATTTGTCGCCTGTAGTGAGGCGATAAAGCAAATGGATATGCGCCCAAGCAACCCTTCGATATCAAAGCCAACACTTGTAATTTGTGGGGAGGAAGATACTGGGACGACTCCGCAACAGGCGAAGGAAATAGCGGACAGTATTTCGGGCGCAAGCTTGACACTAATTCCCGAAGCTGCACATCTTGCGAATATTGAACAACCCGAAGTTTTTAATAATGCTCTATCAGAGCATGTTTTGAAGGTTTAGGTGAGGATTAGATAGCCCCTGTATGGTTGCCCGCGGGGTAACGGGAAAGTCAGTCGCTGTATCTTTTTTTGGCTTCTTCGGGCGTTATCAAAGGATATTGCTCTGTTGCAGTAAAGTCGTTGGGATATGATAAACTTATATTGTTACGCCAGTGTTTGGGGGCTTTAAAGTCTCTCATGAATGGAGCTATTTTTTCAATCCGTTCAGCCGCCGCTAGGCCATTTTTATTAAGTATGGCATCGTTAAACATACGATCTTTCTCAAAGGCTTCTAATTTAATGCCGCAGCCTGGTGATCTACCTTCGAAAATGCCATAACGGATAAAATGCATCCATGGGGCCATTCCTGGAATGGTCATAGCATTTTCCAAGTCAGGGTGGAGGGCGATGTACTGCTCCATGTCAAAAAAGTTACTGGAACCAAAGAAGTGGTAGTGGCTAAACACATCGCCTACGGGGCCTTGTGCAAGAATTTCGCCTTGCCCAAGAAGAATAGCCTTATTACATGTAGCTCGGATTAAATCTTCTGAATGTGAGGCTAAAACCATAATGCTTGATGTATTTATAAATCCCTCCAAACGTTCTTTTGCTTGTTCCATAAACTGAGCATCGCCAACGCTAATCCATTCGTCCATCAAAATTATATCAGGTTGAACTTCGGTTGTTATAGCAAAGGCTAGGCGCATTAACATCCCGCTTGAGTATGTCCGGATTGGCATCGATAAATAATTTCCAAGATCAGTGAAGGTAGCGATATTTTCGACGCAGTTTGCTATTTGCGACCGGCTCAACCCAAGATACAGGCCGCGTAGAAAGATGTTGTCGTATCCGGACGCATCTGCATCGAATCCAAGTGAAATATCGAATAAAGATGCGATGCGGCCTTTGCAAAGAATTTTTCCACTACTTGGTGGATATACTCCGGCTAAAACTCGCAAAAGTGTTGTCTTTCCGGCTCCGTTGTGTCCGATTAGCCCAACGCGATCACCTGGTTTGAACGTCAGTGTAATATTACAAAGTGCCTTAACCGTAGAAAGACCGTTGGAATTCCATAAACGGCCTCCAATAGCTTTCCCAAAAAAATCACCTTTGATTGATTTTCTTTTGGACGCAAAAATTGGGAAGTCCACGCAAACGTTATCTAAATGGACTTGGGCGGTGGTAAGGTCCTTCATAACCAATACACCAATCGGCGATGCATTGTTGCTGCAGCTGGTAACACGATTAACCATCCTATAAAGGTGATTGCTATCAGTATTAGCCACGTTTCAGTTGCTACTGGGGTCCCCAAAAGGGGGCCTCGGATGCTCTCCACAAAGTGATAGAATGGGTTGTAGAGCAAAATGTATGCTCTGTCTGGTATCAGGGATGGATTCCAGATAATTGGGGTAACGAAAAAACTCAGGGTGACCAAGCTGCCGATGGTTGGGTTAAGATCTCGATAGCGCGCGCAGAGCATTCCCAATAGAAAGGAAAACCAAGTGCCGTTCAAAATAATTAATATTAATCCAGCTAGAGCGCCTAGCGTGTTGTAAGTTACTGGTATATCAAAATAATACATTACGAACACTATAACGATAGCATTATGGAAGAATGTGAGAAGGTTGCGCCAGAGTAGCCGGTAGACATGCAGCGATAACGGCAGCTTTATCTGTTTAATCACTCCTTCGGAATGAACAAAAACGTTGCAGCCATCCAGCAAGATGCCAGATACAAGTTGCCACAAAATAAAACCTATCGCTAGGAAAGGAAGGTAATCGGCCAGCTCTACTTTGAAAAGATTAGCGTATAAAAACCCTAAAGCGCCGACTAAAACAGCCATGCTAATAGTTAGCCAAAAGGGTCCAAAAAACGACCGTCGATATCGTTGAAGAATATCGTTCCATCCTAGCCGGCCCCAAAGATGGTACATTTTAAATCCGTCTTTAAAGTCGAATATTGACTCGATGAAAGGATGTCTTGAATTGTCAATTGAATAGTAATTATGGGACACAGCGTTCTCGGTAAAAAAGGTGCTTACAACAGTTGATAGTATTTCCTATCATCAAAAGGTGATGGTGTGAAAGTTTCTCTAATACAGAAAGTGTCATTCGTTTCATAGTCCTCTAGTACACGTTTATACTACCATTTTTTATCATCTACGAGACTCACCTACTATTTCGAAAAATTAAAGTTATTGATATCTAAAAATTTTAATAGTTTCGAGCGATTTGAGCTGATAAAATGCCCAAATGGATTGGATACCGGTCTCGAAGACAAATCACGCCACAGCAGCACTGAACCGTAATATCGGCTATTCCTTCGCTAGATATTACTCACTTATAAACGTTTCACTGTTTGATTTGCCTAACTGTGTAAAGTTTTTACCTATAGTGTTTACGCGGGAGGAAGGTACCGTAAAGTTCGCCGCCGTATCGGGACTTAATCCAAAGGAAAATCTTTTCGTTAATTCCTCTGGGGCATGGACTGGACCTTATGTCCCAGAAATACTGCGGTCCTATCCGTTTCGACTAGCCGAAAACTCAGAAAACCAAAAGACGTTGGTGGTTCTGAATGACCAAACGATTTTAGTTAATCGTGATGAAGGTGAGCCGTTATTCAACGAAGATGGAAGTGAATCTGAACTACTCAAGCAAAAAGTTTCTTTACTTATGGAAGGTGCAAAAAGTGCACTTCACATTGCCAAAGCCTGCTCGCTAATAGACGATTTAGGGCTTTTGGACGCGTGGGAATTTGAATTTTTGAAGGGTGGAAAAAAAGTAAGGATAGAAGGATTGTTTAGAATAAATCAGGAACGACTTAACGAGATCCCGGATGAAAAGTTTTTGGAATTGAGGAAATCGGTGGCATTCAATGTCATATATGCGCACCTGTATTCTTTGGGAAATGCGGCTAACCTAGTAGGGCTCTATACGGCCGAGCATCACGGATCAGGCCATTTAGCTGCGTTGGGACAGACGATTTTTCAATCCGACCAAGGAATGGAGTTAAATTTTAATTTTGATTAGGGCGGTGTCATTGGTTGAGAAAAAGGCGTGTATCCTAATTGTTCCTTGGTTAACGGGTGCACCTGCCGTACAATACCGCTTTTTAGGGGACTACTAAAGCTCAGGTGGTTCACACACATTTCGCGCAAAGTTTTCAACGTGTTGACTTTCTAGAGGTTGGTTAATTGGCCGATTTTACCGAAGATCATCAAAGGATGAGACCTGAAGATGAGCTCTATGACCGTAATTATTATGAAAATTACAATGGCGAAGCTTACGGAAGGAGCAAACAATGGTTGGAGTTTTTTGGAGCTATATCCTCAAATGTTATTGAAAGTCTTAGACCAACGACTGTTCTGGATGCAGGGTGTGCCTATGGCCTGTTAGTTGAAACGCTGCGGGATCAAGGAGTCGAGGCCTTCGGAATAGATGTTTCAGAATTTGCGATTAGCCAGGCGCGTTCAGATATAAAAAAATATTTGTCTGTTCATTCGTTGTTGGAGCCTTTTGAGCGCCACTATGACTTGATTGTGTCAATTGAAGTTATAGAACATATCAAGGAAGAAGACAGCGATACTGCTATCCAAAATATGTGTAACGCCGCCGACCGAATTTTGCTGGCGACTACGCCAGACGATTTTGATGACCCAACCCATTTTAATGTGAACCCACCGATCTACTGGATTAAAAAGTTTTCCAAGTATGGTTTTGAACCAGAGATTAACTACCACGCCGGGTTTTTGACCCCATATGCCATGTTATTCAGAAAATGTGAGGGGGCGGCCAAATCGCAAGTTCACGCTCTATTTGGGGAAAAAAAGCTTCAAGATTTTGACTATTCTAGAGTTGTGCACGAGAGAAATTTGCAGAAATCAGAGATTGCAATTCTGAAAAAGAACATTGATAGAAAAGAAGCGTTAGCAAAAGACTTGCAGGCGACGATCGCGGATAGTCAAACCCACATAAGTAATTTAGAGGATGTTGTTGAAGTTGAGAAAAAAGCTAGGGTTTACTACCAATCTGTTGTGGAACGTTATCACTCCTCTATTTTTTGGAAATTGGGTAAACCCGTACGAATACTGATGCGCCTTTTCGCTGCGCTTAGGCCTATTTTGCCACGATTATTAGCAAATAGTGCCGGGACACCGCGGGCGTCGTGTAGCGCAGATTTGCTGGGAAGTTGGGGGCTAATTCACGCCGAGATGGCAAATGATGAAAATTTTGTTTTTAACCTTACGGCTAATATGGGGAAATCTTCAGAGCGAATTTCTGCGGTACCAATTGTAGGTGAAGGTTCAGATCGATTATGGGTTTTTAAAAAGATGGTAGATGCAGTTGGCTACGAAGTAGAAATCCCAAGTATAAAGATAATGCAGATAAGTATCTTCCGAGTGAGCCCGGTTTACGCCTGGACAAAGCTACTACTTTATAGGTGGCGCATAGGAAAGGGGGGTGGTGCTGCACTGCGGTTCGGCTTGAGATTGTTAAAGTTCGCGGTGTTGTCTAACTCTTCAGGGATGTTGGATGAGATTTGGCCCACGCCATCAAAACCCGATCAGGATTATGAGGCATGGGTGAAACGCTTTGATTGCCAAGGTGTTCACGAGTTCGTCAAAGATTGGATAGATGCTCTTCAATATAAACCTTTAATATCAATCATTCTTCCAACATACAATTCGAATAAGGCTTTTTTGTCAGCAGCGGTACAATCAGTTATAGGTCAGTCATACCAACATTGGCAGCTATGTATTGCAGACGATGCGTCCTCGGATGAGGATGTAAGAGAGTGGATTAAAGAGCTCGATAAAAATGACCGAATTGAAATAATTTTCCGCGACTCCAACGGCCACATTTCGGCAGCGTCAAATTCGGCTCTTAAGCTCGCAAAAGGCGAGTTTATCACTTTTCTCGATCATGATGATCAGCTTCATCCGCATGCATTGGCCGCCGTTGTCGATAAATTGAACCAAGAATCTGATCTAGATATGATCTATTCCGATGAAGATAAGATTGACTCATGGGGTTATCGTAGTGAACCCCACTTTAAGCCTGATTGGAGTCCCGACCTACTACTGTCTCAGAATTACGTATGCCATTTGGCGGTTTATCGTCGCTCATTACTACAGCATGTAGGTGGCTTTAGAGAGGGTTATGAAGGTGCGCAAGACTATGATTTGGTTCTGCGAATAACCGAAAAGACCGAACGCATAGGACATATTCCTCATGTACTTTATCACTGGCGAATGGCAGAAGGTTCTACTGCTTTGGACTCAAATCAGAAGGACTATGCACACGGAAGAGCGGAATTGGTTTTGCGGGAAGCCTTGCAGCGGCGGAGACTTTCAGCCGAGGTATTGCCATCCGGAATAGGGTCTTTTCACAGAATAAGATATGATATTCCTTTTCCGCAACCACTGGTCTCCATTATTATCCCAACCAGAGATCACGCGGAGTTATTGGAAAATTGTGTGGATGGGATCATAAATAATACTAACTATGCAAACTGGGAAATTCTCATTATCGATAATGGTAGTACTGCCCCGACGACACTTGAGTATTTTGATAAAATTTCGAGTGACGACATCAGTATTCACAGTTTTCCCGGTGAATTTAATTATTCGGCAATAAATAACTTTGGTGTAAAGCAAGCTAGAGGCGATATAATCTTGTTACTGAATAATGATGTTGAGGTAATAGACCCGTCATGGTTAGGGGAATTAGTGTCACATGCTATCAGGCCAGAAATTGGGGCGGTAGGGGCTCGCTTGTATTATCCGGACGATTACGTACAGCATGACGGAATATTAGTGGGAATAGGCGGTGTGGCTGGCTACGCAAATCCGCGTTTGGCAAGGTCAGGCGTCGCAGAATTTGGCGGCAGTCGCATAATAAGGAACTTTTCGGCCGTGACAGCAGCGGCGCTGGCGGTTAGAAAAGAGGTATTTATTGAGGTAGGCGGATTGGATGAGATAAATCTAGCCGTTGCTTTTAACGATGTGGATTTTTGTTTAAGGGTCCAAGAAGCTGGGTATAGAAATATTTACTCCCCTTATGCTGAACTTTATCATTATGAATCGATTTCAAGAGGCCCTGATGTTGGATCAGAGAAAGCCGCGCGTTTCGAGAAAGAAGCCTTATATATGAAAGATAAATGGGACAAATTGATTGACAATGATCCGTGTTACAATCCCAATTTATCGTTGACCCACGGATTTGCTTTGGACATGGATCGAGGACAAACTTGGCCGTGGCAAAATAGGTAAAGCCAAAGATTGATTGCCCAGATTATGAATGAAAAACGTCAAAAACTGCTAGATAAATTGTGCGATGCACGTCGTCTTTCTGGATTGGAAATAGGGCCCTTAGACAGGCCGCTCATTGAAAAGAGCTCGTTACATTCTGAGGGGGAAGTGTTTTATCTAGATCATTTGTCTACGGAAGATCTTAAAAACAAATACCATTCGGATGCAACTGTCGACGTAGATGCTATTGTTGAAGTTGATTTTGTGTGCAGCGACGGAAATTTTAAGAGAATATTGGAACAGAGACAGTTTGATTATGTGGTGGCGTCACATGTGATAGAACACGTTCCGAATCCAATTTCCTGGTTACAAGGGCTTTTTGGTATTTTAAAGCCAGGAGGATTTGTTTTTTTGGTTGTGCCGGATAAAAGGTTCACCTTTGATTACGAGCGTCCCGTTACCACCTTCGGAAATCTACTGGAGGCTTTTTTTGATAAACGCAAAATACCCTCAGTTGCAAACGTTTACGATCATTACTCCACGGCACTAAAGATAGATGGTGGAAAAGTATGGTCAGGGTTATTGGACGGTGCAGATGTAGTGCCTCTTGCTTCCAAGGAACTCGCACTGGAAACGGCCAATGACGTTAGAAATAATAAAAATTACCATGACGTGCACGTAAGCATTTTTACACCATGGAGTTTCTTCAGAATTCTAGAGCATTTGATTGAGAATGAAATGTTTTTACCAGAGGTCGCGCTTTTCCGTGATACGGAGCCATATGAAATTGAATTTTTTGTTGCACTTAAAAAGCCGGAATTGGAACACGATGAATTAAAGAAAAAGTGCAGTGCGTCCTTACCTCATTTGGGTCTTGAAAACATAGTGTCGCCTTACATGCCGCAGGTTAGAGCTTTAAGCGACTCCCTTCAGGATATAACGAGGGCCCACTCCGAGCTTGCTTCGGCTTTCCACAGCCACCAGACGATGCTGCATGACGAGATAGAGCATTCAAAAAAATTAAGAACCCATGCGGAAACCCTGCAAAAAATGCTGGATCGGAAAAGTGTTAGAGCGGCCTTAAAAATAGCTCACCTATTAAATAGTTTCAGGCGTCTATTTGGCCGAAGTTCAGAATAATTGCCGTTAGCAAGAGCATTTAGTTTATGGTGTTTACAGATAGATTTTTTAAGCTGTACGGGCAAAAATGGGGTGAAAGCCAGACGCCCGGGGTCGAGGGTGGATTAGTCACATACAGCTTTGCCACACAAAATAGGGCAGGGCAATTTGGAACTTTTGACTCTTTTATGGCGGATATTTCCTTTCAAGCCGAAATCACGGAGGGATTTGCGGCGTGGGAGGACGTCGCCAATATACGATTTTCTCTCGTGCCCGATGCTGAGGACGTCGACGTTAGAGTTGGTTGGCGCGATATTGATGGTACGAATGGTGTTTTGGGAGTTACAACCGTCCCGTCCGTGGGACCTTTGGCGTCAGTAGAATTAGTTTTCGACAGTGGAGAGGATTGGTTTGTTTCGGGGGACGCACCGGCTGATAAAGTCGACTTTTCGTATGTAGCTACGCACGAAATAGGGCATGCCATAGGAATAGATCATTCTGACTCGCCTGGGACTTTGATGGCTGAGGAATATTCTTCAACAGTTTTAACGTTGAAGCAAGACGATATAAACGCCGCGCAGGCTATATACGGTGCGAATAATGTGCCTAAAATAGATATAAATCGTTTTTACAACCCTACTAGTGGGGGCCATTTCTTCACCGCGGATGATATCGAACGAGATGTAGTATTAACTTCCGATGATTTTAGAACAGAAGGAATTGGTTTTGATGCAATGCCGCGTACGGCGACAGAAATAACTGGATCTGTACCTGTTTATAGGTTTTTTAATAGTAAACTGGGGAGTCATTTTTTTACTTCCTTTGAGGAAGAGAGAGTCGTTGTCCAGACTTTTGAAGATTATATTTTTGAAGGTATTGGATTCAGAGCTTTTGAAACTGACAGCACCACAACCGAACCAGTTCATCGCTTTTTCAATTTGACCAATGGCGGACATCTGTTCACTGTCTTCAACATTGAGAAAGAAGCACTTTTGAATTTTCAGGAGTTCAGATATGAGGGCGAAGCTTTTTATGCATTTTCAGATTTAGGGCTATGAAGTCCTTTGTGAGATTGTTATCAAAATGTTGTCTAGCTGGCGTTGATAATACGTGGCTGCCGGTATTACAAATACATATTATTATTTTAGAAACAATAAGTTAGACGATTATGTTTATGTTCACTGGACATTTTGTGGTTTGTACAGTAAACTCTTAACTAAGAATTGTTAATAGAAGGTAAACTGGAGCAACATTATGCACGGTCAAGCGGAAGAAAAAATAAGTCGTGCGCAGGACTCGAATGAGTTGCGCAAGGCGGCGGGCCGTTGGTTACGCGACCGAAGAGAATATCTCGGTCTATCACAAAGGACTTTGGCGGAAAGGGTAAATATGGAGTATTATACCTTTATTTCGCAAATTGAATCAGGGCGCGGGCGCGTCCCTGCAGAACGTTTAAAGCACTGGGCAACGGCCTTAGAGGTTAATCCAAGAGAGTTTGCAATTGCTTTGATGAAGTATTATGATCCCCATAGCTATGAGCTGATATTTGAAGACCAAAAAATTGATTCTTTTGATTAAACATATCAAGCCTATTCGATAGGGTGGCAAGGCAAAAATCGATGAATGTAATGCCGTTTAGACAGGCAAGAGCAGCGGGTCGTCGAAAGTCAGCTAATTGGACGAACCAAGACTTGGCCGAGTTTTATAGAGTTATTGGAGTCCTAGAGCAGGCCGGGCTATCAACGGAGGTAGACTCGGGTATCACTGATGAAGGGGATCCATGGTTTGTTTTCGTCCGCCCCGACAATGGTGATGTAATAGCACATTTCGCCAGAATAGACTCTCAACTGGTCGCGGTTAGTTCGTTCAATAAAGAGGTTTACAGAGGCTCGGATATGCGCGCCATTGTGGATCAAATGCTCAATCGACATCCTATGCTGTTGCCGCAGAACAATAATGGGCCAAGAATTTCTCTCCATCCGACGGCGGCGTTAACCGCATTTGTGGCTGCGGCCTTCATCTTATCGATTGATAATGTGCAGGCGGGGACGCTGACCGACGTTATTGTGGCGGCTGCTTCCAAGGGGCCCATTTCAGTGAATTCCGAAAATACTGTGGATGAGTTAGTATCACGAGTCGAGTCGCTTAGGGGGATTACGGCTGAGGTTGGATCGGCAAATTATAATCTGGTAGCGATAGGGGCCGCGCTAATCGCTCACGAATTGTGGGGGGATGATTACACGGAATTTAACCGGCAGCTGGAGTTGTCTGAATTCTGGGACGTCGATGGGGCGTTGAATCAAATCTCACTAGAAAATGAAAGCGCAGAACTCGGATTTTCTGGGATTGTTGATAATTCTAGCTCGGGCCATGAGAGGGGTTCCTTAGGTGGTAATCTAGACCTACAGGCACAAGAGGAAGGCCCAGTTAAAAATCTGGCAGGCGAAACGAAATTTGAATCAGAGCAGAATTCTATTTTTACGAATAAAGATGACCAAATTATTGTAAGCGAAGAGTTCGCCGGCGGGATACCTGTCCGGGAAGTTAGTTGGGCCGGGCAAAATTTTATTTTCGAAGAGGGGGCGGTTTTATACTCTCATGAAGGCGAGCTCAGAGGCAAAAAAGGATTTTCTGAGCCACAGACTATTGATTTTGGTGGTGAAGCGGGTTCGTTGGCCTCGATCGTCGAAAATGCATATGAGGCTTTTGGCAAGGTTTCGCAGAGACTATTCGATAGTGGAATGGGCGGCGCGGATAGTCTTGGAATAGCGCACGGATCATTCGGAGAATTATTCGTTTTTTCTGTAGATGGGTTCAAAGGGAAGACGGGGCCGCTTCTTTCTGATTTAATATTAGTTACCGATCAAAAGGTTAGCTTACAAGTGGAAAATCCCCCGGATACTGATGCGACGCTAATTAAGTCGGTTGGAGTTAGCCATTCCACGGGAACGCTTTTAGAATCGCAAACAGGAGCGACGGAAATAGGCCTGCCTATAATAGGACATTCGTTATCGAACTCAGACAATTCTACGGCAGAATTGTCTGAGGCTATAGATGTCGTTTTTTATGGTGGTGGTCAGGCGTCTGTTATTAACTTTGAATTGGGCAAAGACCTTTTGTGGTTTTTTCTTACCCCAGAAGAGTTGGCTAAATCGGAAAGTAGGATAGATACTAGCGGAAATCTCATATTAGAATTTGGCGAAATCGGCACGTTAACGTTCTTGGATGTGTTGGACGAGACGACGTTTTCACAGCTCCTTTGACTCCGGGGCCAAATAATTTCATGCGAAAATTGAGTTTGCGGTTATGCGCTCCAAGTTACATAAGACCTTGCGGTGGAAGGGTTTTATCACTATCTCTTGCAAACCCAATTTTATGACTTTTTTGCCCGGGACTAAAATCAATGACGGGAAGTACCAATTTTCTTAAAGAATCGCTGAGGGCTTGCGGTTCGAGACTGCTAATTGTCATATTCTTTAGCTTTTTTATAAACATGCTGATGTTTGTGGCACCTATCCATATGCTCCAGATATACGACCGGGTTTTGGTAAGCCGGAGTGACGTAACGTTGCTGGTGTTGACGTTGCTGGCTGTTGGTCTTCTGGTGATTTATGGGGTTTTGGAAGGAGTACGGTCGAAGATATTGATACGCGTGGGCACTAAATTCGACGAGTTAGTTGGGCAGCGGTTGTTTAACTTGGTGTTTGAAACCGCGGTCCGACAGCCAAAACTGGTTCCAGGGCAGGCACTCAGAGATATGGACACCGTGCGCGATTTTATTTCTGGCCAAGCGATAATAGCCCTTTGTGATGCTCCCTGGGTTCCACTTTTTATAGCGGTTGGTTTTTTCTTACACCCCTTATTGGGACTGGTTTCGGTAATAGGTGCCGTCATAATTTTTATTTTGGCTTTAATTAATGAGCTCTGGACCCGCAGGGGATTGACTGAAGCAAATACTCTAACAATACAAGCAGCTAACGAATTAGGTTCCAGTCTTAGGAATGCGGAAATTGTTAAGGCGTTGGGGATGGTTGGGGGAGTCAAAAAGACTTGGAACCAAAACCATGACGGCGCGCTTACAAAGCAGGTCTCTGCAAGTGATCGTGCTGCAGCTGTTGTAGCCTCCTCACGTTTTGTCAGAATGGCTCTTCAGGTCATTATTTTGGCGGTTGGCGGTTACCTTGCAATCCAGGATGAAATTACACCCGGTGTGATGATTGCAGCTTCTATTCTGATGGGTCGAGCTCTGGCTCCCGTTGAGATGGCTGTTGCGCAATGGAGGAATTTTATTGGAGTGCGAACAGCCTTACAACGTCTCAATTCCTTGGTTGATAGTCAACCCGAATCTAAGGAACTGATGGAATTGCCTGCGCCTAGGGGTTTTGTCAGTTTTGAATCCGTTTTTGCTCGGCCTCCAGAGACCGGAACACTCGTTCTTTTGAATGTCTCGATCCAGTTCGAACCAGGGTCATTCACAGCACTAGTGGGACCAAGCGGATGCGGAAAGTCCTCCTTAGTTAGGACGCTCGTGGGGGTGTGGCCGGCTGTTCGTGGTACTGTTAGGATCGATGGTGCCAATATAGATAATTGGTCTCCCGAAAGGCTTGGTCCTCACATTGGTTATATGCCTCAGGATGTAGAATTATTTAATGGGACTGTCGCAGAAAATATAGCTCGATTTCAGATGATTGATTCCCCCAAAGTGGTGGAGGCGGCTGAGAAGGCAGGGGCTCATGATCTTATCTTAAAACTCCCCGATGGTTACGACACCAATATTGGTTCTCAGGGTCAAGCTTTATCGGGTGGCCAACGGCAAATGATCGCTCTGGCCAGAGCAATGTACGGCGACCCGCAAATAATAGTTCTTGATGAGCCCAATGCGAGTTTGGATGGGGAAGGCGAAAAAAAATTAGCGGGAGCTATTATGACGGCAAAACAGTCGGGTGCAACGGTAGTTGTCGTGAGCCACCGCCCCGCACTTCTTTCGATTGCGGACAATATAGGAGTTATGAATCACGGACGGGTGATTAATTTTGGGCCTCGGGACCAGATTTTAAATGAACTCAAAGCGGGACAACCCACTGCACCCAGCCAGCCAACACCAGCTAATAATTAGCAAAAGGGATCTCTCGTAGCTATATCATGGAGGGCAGAACCTAGGAATGTCGATGCAAAATAACAAAGAGCAGCAGGAAACAAACCAAAATGGTCATGTTGAGGTTTTAGCCCGGCCGTCATCCAACAGTTCTCGGGTTGTGGTATTTGGTATGGTTGTTGTCTTGCTGATTTTTGGCGGCTTGGGTATTTGGGCAGGCACCGCTCCGCTGGCGAAAGCGGTGGCTGCTTTTGCTACATTGACCGTCAAAGGCGATAGAAAAAAAATCCAACATCTGGAGGGAGGAATAGTAGCGTCGCTTCACGTAAGTGAGGGACAGCTTGTAAAAAAAGGAGAACTTCTTGTAGCTTTGGACCCACTCCAAGCAACTGCCATGGTGGGCAGACACAACAAGCATTTAGACCAGGTGCTAGCGCGTGAAGCCAGATTAGAGAGTGAATTACGTGATGATCCGGCCATAACTCTTACTGGGCTCCTCTTAGAAAAACTCGCTAAAGACCCATCTGTGCGGCAAATCTTGGAAACGGAAGAAAAGCATTTTATCGCCAGACGGGATACATTTGATGGTCATATTGCCATTTTAACTCAGCGAATTGAACAACTAAACAATGAAATCAAAGGGTTAGAGTTACAGCGGAGCGCGAGGATAAGGCAACACGAAATTTTTCAAGAGGAAATTATAGGGCTAAGAGAACTCTACGAAAAAGGTTACTATCCAAGGTCTAAGGTTTTGGCGATGGAGAGAGCCATCGTTGAGTTAAAGGGAGCGGCTGGAAATGACACAGCTCTGATCGCTAGAGCAGAAAGCGCTCAGGGCGAGGCACGTAATCAGATCGTCAGCGTCAGGCAGAGGTTTCGCGAGGATATTGTCAAGCAATTAAGAGATGTTAAGGTAGAGATAAATGATCTTAAACTGCGGCTTTTGGCTGCAGAAGACGTATTGGAACGTCAACAAATACGGGCTCCGCGCTCCGGAATTGTTCAAGGAATTCAACTGCATACCATAGGGGGTGTAGTTCAGCCGGGCAGTATTCTCATGGAAATTGCGCCGCAAGACGATGATTTGCAGGTGAAAGCAAAAATTTTGACGACTGATATTGATAGTGTTGCAATAGGTCAGGAAGCGGAAGTTCGTCTTACGGCCCTGAATCTTAGAAAAACGCCCGCAATTTTTGGGTCAGTAGTATCAATTTCGGGCGATTCGCTCGAGGATCCTGGTACCTATATGCCATATTTTTTGGCAATAATAGAAATTTCCCCCGAAGAGAGGCATAAATTGGGGGATGTAAGGCTAACCGCGGGTATGCCGGCTGAAGTTTTGATACAAACCGGTGAGCGCACGGCTTTAAACTATATACTCAAACCGTTTATTGACGCACTTTCGCGTGGCTTGAATGAAGAATAAGCGTTGATTAATTAAAATAGGGGGTAAAACTCAATAGTTTCAAATTATTAAGAATGACAGATCGAAAAAAAGGAGATACTGAATGGATGAGCCGGAACATACTGATAACAAAGAAAAACTTCCCCCCGAAGATATGGAGCAGGTGGCGAAAATAGCAAAAGAAATTATCGATCCGGCGCTTCAAAAGGCACTGGGGGAGGCTAGACAACACGGAACAGACCAAGAGGTGATAAGTGCGCTTGCCAATTGCTATGCTGGGTTGCTAATCGATTTAATGGGGCATGATGTAGCGGCAAAATTTTTACAGGGCCATGCTTTTCATATAGCGTCGCGCGAAGAAAAACCTCTAACTATCGATAAACATTAATTTTTTAAAAAAAAAAATAAAGAAAGACTTGCTTTTTTAATGTGAAGTATAGTATTTACTGTACATAGGTGATTCGTTCTGATAAAAGCGACTCATCTAGGAGTGAGCCGGCGGTAGCTCTCAAAACAGGTCACGGGCCTGTTTTAAGGGCGGTCGCTAGCCGTCTGGGGGATGTTCTTAGGATGTCCTTCGGAATATCGTCTAAACTATAAAATGGAGTGGATGCTTAACATGTCAGTTTCCGCAGAATTTAATGAAAGTTATTATCTAAGTAATAACGCAGACGTAGTGGTTGCGATTTCGCAAGGCTTTTTTACTTCTGCGTTGCAACACTTTACGCTGTTCGGTGGTAAGGAGCTCCGCGCTCCAAACTCCACTTTTGATGCGAGTTACTACGCAATTAATAACCCGGATGTCCTTAATGCAGTCTCTGCAGGCGGATTCAACAATGTTTTCGAACATTTCCAACAATTTGGCGAGACAGAGAATCGCGCCCCAACAGAAGCCTTTGCTAGTTTTGATGCCGCTGCCTACCTGGCGGCTAATTCAGAC
>CAYFGZ010000069.1:0-18366 GCA_964342575.1 uncultured Nisaea sp.
CTAGCGTACTTTCTGCCACGGCTGGCCCTGCCGTAAGTGAGAAAGCCGCCAAAAGGCCTGCGCTCAGACCTAAAAGGCTCAATTTCTTCATGTTGAAACCCATTCCTATAAGTTTTAAGAAAAAACGAGCGAAGCAGTTTTCATAGATGAAACACTATACCTATATCCCCGCTACTCCCGTAACCCTAGTCTAGCAATACTTTTATCCGAGACGCACACCACCACCCGGACATAAGCCGGCCGAGGCACAACATCACTGCGAAAAGCATGCTCCCCTGTGATTGTTTGTATCCAACCATGGGGATATACCTTTTGGCAAGTATACAATCGCGTTTATGTATGAATCATTCTTGTTTTATGCGACAAAATTAAAAAATTTGTTACAAATATTGAATATCTCTAGACAAAAAACTGGCAAATTTCCTCGTGTTTTAACATTATTGACATTACTTTTAAAAAGAGCCACACCCAATTACAAATTACTTCGTAAAAGCTACTAGTTTCAAACTAGCGTTCCCTATTTATTTAGTGTTTTTGTGATGGCATTATTATCGGCTCATCCCTCAGATGAATGCTTGTTTGACGCTGACATAAACTAGCATTGTGAATTATCAGCAAATAACCTCGTCCTACTAGACGAACTATTATTTCCAATAGTAAGCTAAAATTTAGCAAAAAAACTGCGCAAATAGCGCCAACAATGCTTTATCATTGCAAAAAATTGAGGCAAGACATATGACAGTAAAAAATAACAACAGATTCAGGACAAATTTGGTCCATGCTGGGAGAGATCCGCATAATAACCACGGAGTGGTAAATCCACCCGTATATCACGCTTCTACAATTTTGCAGCCATCCTTAGATAAATTCGAAGCAGCTAGAAGGCCAGACTGGCAAGGTTATCGCTATGGACGAAGTGGGACGCCAACCAGTAAATATTTTGAAGACGCCTTAGCAGCAATTTATAATGGTGCAGGAGCAGTTTCGGTTTCTTCCGGTCTCGCCGCTATTACGAACGCTATCTTAACGTGTGTAAAACCGGGGGACCATATCCTAGTTACAGATAATGTATACGGTCCTACACGACGTTTTTGCCGTGAGTTTTTGGAAAAATTTGGTGTTGAAACTACTTTTTTTGATCCCCTACTTGGCACAAACATCAAAGCTCTAATGAAGCCAAATACAGTTGCTGTTTATACTGAAGCGCCCGGTTCTCAAACATTCGAAATGTGTGATATTCCAGTTATCGCCGATACGGCGCACCAATGCGGTGCCGCGGTAATCATGGACAACACCTGGGCTAGTGCGATGTACTTTGATCCTTTCGAAAAAGGTGTGGACATTGTCGTTGAGGCAGTTACAAAATATATTTGTGGCCATTCCGATGTGATGATGGGAGCCATAATAGCAAACGCCGAATGGGCCCAGGCTACTCGTAATACGGCAAAAATGCACGGTAATGCTTCTGGTCCTGATGATATATACCTCGCGCAGAGGGGATTACGAACAATGGCCGTCCGAATGGCTCAAAATGGGAAAAATGGACTTACCCTAGCCGAATGGTTGAAGAGCCGAACAGAGGTAAAAAAGGTTCTCCATCCAGCTCTTCCTTCGGACCCTGGAAACAAAATTTGGAGGAGAGACTTTAGTGGCGCTAGTGGTTTATTTTCGTTTATTCTGCAGGAGGGGTATACCCGCGAAGCTCTTGCCGCAATGCTTGACGGCCTTGAATTATACGGTATGGGCGCCAGCTGGGGCGGCTTCGAAAGTTTAATTGTCCCAGCAAATCCTGGTGAAAACAGAACAGCAACAAAGTGGAACGAAAAGGGCCAGCTTCTTAGAGTGCATGCTGGTCTAGAAGATATCGACGACCTTATCGCGGACCTAGGTGCAGGCTTAGATCGACTTACGGAAATTGCTAATCTTTAGAATACTGGATTGCTATAATGGCATCACCACGGATACGACTTCTGATAGGGGATAGCGTTGCATTAGGACCGGGTAAAGCAGCCCTATTGGAGGCGATTAATCGCACGGGTTCAATATCTGCCGCTGCCCGCGATATGGGAATGTCTTATCGAAAGGCATGGGGACTAATAGAGAGCATTAATTGCGATTTCAAGAAGGCCATCGTCGTCAAAACAGCGGGAGGTAGAGGGGGTGGAGGAGCGATGCTTAGCGCAAACGGAAAAACAATACTCCGAAGATATCTCCAAATGGAAATTAAAGCAGCTGCCAGTATTTCAGAGGATTTGAAGTGGTTCTCCGGTAAACTAGTGTGAAAATATATAAGCTAGCTAGTACTTAAATAACTGCGCAATTTAGAGTAAATTACCTATGCGAGCCTCGTTTTAAAAATGAAGTTTTGTAAACATTTATTACGATAATAATCCAATCACTTTCTTTTAACGCCAGTCTGTATTTAAGATTAGGGAAGCTATATGATGCTGCTCTATTATATTTAAGTTGGACACTCTTTGTGACTAGACCCTATTCTTTCTTAGCGCTAATTTTATCTATTATTTTTACAATAGGAGTAACTGCATCTTTAAATGCAAAAACAGTGATTTATGTATTTGCAGCAGCTAGCACGAGAAACGCTGTTGATGCCGTAATAGGGGCGTTTCCAAAACAGCCAGACACTAGAGTTTCCGCTGTTTATGGAGCTACATCTGCATTAGCTCGCCAAATTTTAGATGGTGCGCCTGCGAGCTTATTTCTCTCGGCGAATAAGGATTGGATGAACGAAATAACGAAGGCGGGTTTAGTAGGGAAATCTCAAAAAGTTTTTTCAAATAAGCTAGTTCTTATTTCTTCCAACCACAGACTAAAGACATTAAATATCCAGTCCCCAAGTGATATTGTAAAATCTCTGAAAAATGAACGACTAGCGGTGGCAGAAATATCGGCTGTCCCAGCCGGGATTTATTCCCACCAGGCACTTAACTACCTCGGAATTTGGGAGAAAGTTCGTCCAAGGCTAGCGCAATCCGCGAACGTTAGGGCTGCTTTGGCTTTAGTTGAGCGAGGTGAAACGCCGCTAGGTGTGGTATACCAAACAGACGCTCTTGCATCTCCTTATGTTGAAGTTGTATGGAAAATTCCCCAAAAATCCTACGAGGAAATCGTGTACCCTTTGGCTATTTTAAAAAAATACAGTAAAAGCCATGTGCAAAACTCGCTATATTCATTCTTTTTTTCGAATATGGCTCAGCGAATATTTACAGAATTTGGTTTTGGGGTTGATTAAAAGTGCTTTCGCTAACTTCCATCGAAATTGAGGCGTTTTATTTAACACTCCAAGTCGCACTGTTTAGTATAGCGATCTGCTTACCAACGGGGATCATTACAGCTCTAATTCTATCTCGCACACATTTCCCCGGTAAATGGCTTCTGGATGGATTGGTTCACCTCCCACTAGTTATGCCTCCGGTCGTAGTTGGCTACATCTTACTATTATTATTAGGGCGGCGTGGTTTGATTGGCTCCTGGCTCTTTGATACCTTTGGTTTTACAGTTGCGTTTACCTGGAAAGGTGCCGCAATTGCCTCTGCTGTTATGGCTTTCCCTTTAATGGTAAGAGCAATTAGATTGTCCTTAGATACCATGGATACAGGGTTAGAAATCGCGGCACGAACCCTCGGAGCACATAGACTGCGAGTCCTTGCGACAATAACTATCCCCTTGTCTCTTCCCGGCATTCTCACTGGTACTATTTTAGCATTTGCTCGGAGTTTAGGCGAGTTTGGAGCTACTATAACTTTCGTATCTAATATTCCAGGGGAAACGCAAACTTTGCCTTTAGCTCTATACAATTTTACGCAAATTCCAGGAGATCAAACTCCGGCCATCCGTTTACTTGTCATATCGATAATACTAGCATTTGGAGCACTTATAGCCTCTGATATCTTAGCCCGAAAGCTAACAAAACGCCTTGGCTCTCATACAGGAGATCACCATTGATTGAAGCGAATTTCAGTGTCCAACGCGAAAACTTTCAACTGGTTATTAACTTTTCCATACCAAGCATTGGTGTAACTGCTTTATTCGGGCCTTCAGGGTCTGGAAAAACTACTACTATCAATGCATTAGCTGGCATAACCAAACCATCATCTGGATACATAACTATAGACAAAAAACGGCTGTTCGACGGCAAAGCTAGAGTCGATATTCCTATCGAAAAACGTGGTTTAGGTTACGTTTTTCAAGATGGCCGTTTATTTCCACACCTGACGGTAGAGGAAAACTTGACGTATGGCATGCCAAAAACTGAAATAGCATCCAGTCGCAAAGGTGAGATATTTAATCTACTCGGTTTAGAAGCACTGTTAAAAAGAAAGCCCATTTCTTTATCTGGTGGAGAACGACAACGTACTGCAATCGGACGAGCTTTATTATCGTCACCGCGATTATTGTTGATGGATGAGCCCCTTGCTGCCTTAGATTTTGCCAGAAAACAAGAGTTACTCCCGTATCTAGCCAAACTAAAAAAGTCTCTAAAAATTCCTATTATTTACGTATCCCATCAGCTCGATGAAATACTGCGATTAGCCGACAACCTGATTTTATTAAACAACGGAAAAATAATTCGTCAGGGCCCAATAGAAGGAATTGTAAACTCCAGAGAAATTCAGTCGTTGTTAGGCCGAGACGAAAAAATTACATTTTTAAAGTGCACTGCGTCGCCATCCGTATCACCTGGGGGGTTAGGCAAGTTAACTTTCGATGGTGGACATTTATGGACAAGTGCGGTTGATTTTTCCAACACCGATAATTTACGAGTGCAGCTTCGTGCTCAAGACATCGCAATAGCATTAAAGAAGCCGGACAACATCAGTATAGCTAATGTTTTGGATGCCACAGTCTATTCAATAGAAACATCAAATGGTCCGCACACTGACATTGAACTTACGCTTGGCAATACTCGGATATGGTCACGCGTTACTAATCAGAGTGCCACTAATTTAAATTTGAAAAAAGGTTCCAGGGTGTATGCATTAATCAAGTCAACCGCTATCCAACCATTCTAAAAAGAATTGGCTGGGCTATCTCGTTTGAGCAGCAATCTCAACTAACTGAAAACTATACTGATGGGTAGACTTTGAACGAAATGCCTCCCGGCCTTGCGATTTGTTCTACCAATCCAATTTCCCACGTTAAATAATCATTCATCGCTTGCTCTATCTCCTGCGGATCCTGTCTATCATAAGCTCGGAGATAGACATCAGTCGGAGCAGATAACAAATTGTTCATCCCTGCTTCCATAGGCAGCCCATCCTTTTCCCATGCTTCAGTTCCCCCGTCCACAACACTTACATCTTTGTCATTATTCTTAAAATCGAGAGCTGCTAATACTGCAAGATCAGTATCGGCCGCAATAAATACAATCTGTCCTGAGATCTTGGCTTTTGTAAGGTCATCACTCAATTTGCTTCTACTACCCCAAAAGGCTCCCTTGGCATGTTTTTCTCTGTATAGAAGGCTCCGGCTAATATCAATTAATGTTGCACCATCAGCCTGAGCTGCATGCGCCGCTTTCGCAGATATCATTTTTACAAGTCGCTTCTCTAACCCGTAACTAATTTTAATCTGCTTTCCAGAGCTAATAGGTTGATTTCTTAAACCCGACTCTAAAACATAAACTTCGCACCATCCCAACTGCACCAGCCAGGTCGCTGTCATTAGCGAACGAACCAACCAATCATCAACTAAAACTACCCGAGCATTTTGCGTTGCAATAAAAGTATCGGTAGCTTGAACGAGTTGCCCGCCGGGCGCATGAGTAGAATCTGCTATATGCGCTAACTCAAATTCTTCCTTGGTCCGCACGTCAAAAATACGTAGAGTACGGCTATCCGTCTCACTTCTCCATACATCCAGTGTCATTGAATCTATGCATTGTACTCCGAAACGGGCGGCAGCAGACTGTGCCCCTCGCAATGATATCGAATGCCCTTCGCTCGTAACCTTCGGAGGGTGTCTTTCCAGACCATGCTCAAGCTTGTAACCTGCCAAATGCCAACCCATTGTCCCATTACGAAGAGCAACTACTCTATTCGGCACTCCCGCATTTATTAACGACTGTGCGCCTATGATACTTCTTGTTCTGCCCGCACAATTAACTACAATTGTTGTTTTGTCCGAAATGGGTGCATCTTGCACTCTATGAACAAGTTCAGCCCCAGGCATGTCGATTCCCGTTGGTATATTCATCACTTGAAATTCTTCCATTGGTCGAGAATCTAAAACAATAATATCTTGTTTTTCTTCCATCATATCCTTCAGTTCCTCGGCCGAAATTGAAGGTGTATGATATGCGTGTTCTACAAACTCACCGAATGCCTTACTCGGCACATTTAGTCCACTAAAAACTTCCAGTCCCGCGGCTTTCCACGCCTCAACTCCACCTTCTAGCAATGAAACATCGGTGTAGCCAAAAGAAACTAACTTCTCTAGAGCCTGTGACCCCAAGGCTCCGCCACCGTCACAGATGATAGTTTTTGTTGTTTTTCTAGGGATAACATTGGGAAGTCTTAATTCTAAATGGCTAAACGGTATATTGGAGCAAAGCAATATATGTGCAGTTCCAAACTCCCCCTCTTCACGAACATCAATAACTGCCAGCTCACCTGGCGAGTCAATTAATTCATTCAATTGAATAGCAGAAATCAAGTTGTTCATCTTATACCTTTTATAATGTTAGCTAGCGTACGTCGACAAATGTATCCTATTTTTGCTTTAGCAAGAAATACTCCTTTACTGACGCAACAAACGACATGCGTTTTTTCTGCTGATACCTATTTGTGTGCACCGGTAAATGCCTATTTTATAGATACCTTAGTTCATTCGGTCTCTATTTTTTCTTGCACTTCAAGCCACTGCTCTTCGAGAGTCAGAATTTTTCTGTCTAGGAAACCCTTTTTCGAAAATAATTTATTTAGTTCAATCCTGTTAACTTCATAAGTCTTTTGATCACTCAACTTTCGCAACAAAAACTCTCGATCATCCAATAATTTGTTTAACCTGATCTCGATATCTACTGCAATCTTGCGTAAATCGGCCGTCGATTTCCGGTGATCAGCAGCTGCTTGTCTCGTCCCTTTCCTGGAAATTTTTGCGGTTATCTTTCCTTTATTGGGCTGCAATTTTCCGGTTTTTAGTTTTACGTGAGAATTTCTTGTTTTTTTTAACCACTGGATATAATCCCGGAGATCACCTTCGAACACCTGCATTGTTCCATTACTAATAAGCCAAAGACAATCAACAGTTGACCTCAAAAGTTCCCAATCATGGCTTATAAGAATTACGGCACCACCAAATTCATTAAGACCAGATGCCAATGCCTCTCGCGCTTCAATGTCCAGGTGATTAGTAGGCTCGTCTAAAATAAGAAGGTGGGGATTTTTGCTGGCAATCAACGCGATCGTTAGTCTTGATCGCTCACCTCCAGAAAGATATTTCACTTTTATTATTTGTTTATCCTGAATCAATCCGACAGCCGCCAAACGTCCTCTAAGGCTCTCTACTGTGCAATCCGGCATTAGCTGTAATAAATGCCCAACCGCGGTTAATTCGGGATCTAATTCATCAAGTTGATGCTGTCCAAAAAAGCCTACTCTGAGTTTTCGATTGTAAGAAACCTGGCCAGAAGTAGCCTTTATTTCTCCTGCTAGTAGTTTGGCTAGCGTAGATTTTCCATTTCCATTCTGCCCCAAAAAACCAATTCTGTCTCCAGCGTCCAATCGCAAATTCAGATCTTTTAAAATAGGCTTATCTGGGCTGTATCCAGCTGATACATCGCTGAATGTAATTAGCGGGGGGGATAGCTCTTCGGGATTCGGGAAAACAAAGCTACTGATCGATTTTGATCCAACAGATGTTTCGACTACCATACGTTCCAGTACTTTTAATCTACTTTGAGCTTGCTTCGCCTTGCTTGCCGTGTACCTAAACCTATCAACAAAAGCTTGTAGACGTTTACGCTGAGCAGTTTGTTTCTTCATATTTGCCTCAGCCGCAGAGAACTTTTCGTTTCTCAATTTTTCAAAGTTAGCATAACTACCCCTGTAATAATGGAGACGATAACCGTCGAGATGCAAAATACCAGTCACAGCTCGGGTCAATAATCCTCTATCGTGACTAACTATAATTAATGTCTTTCGGTAAACTCTGAGATGCCCCTCCAACCAAATCGAGGCTTCTAGATCCAAGTGATTGGTGGGTTCATCAAGCAAAAGTATTTCCGGTTCAGAAAATAAGAGAGCCGCAATGCCCACCCGCATTCGCCATCCGCCCGAAAAGTTCGTTAAAGGGCGGCTTTGGTCGGCTTCATCAAACCCTAATCCAGCTAGTATTGCAGCAGCCTTGGAAGGCGCTGCGTGAGAGTTAATATCCATCAGCCGAGTTTGGATATTTGCTATAGTGTCTGGGTCATTCTCAATCTCCGCTCTATCAAGCAATTTAGCTCTTTCAAGGTCCGCAGCCAGAGTAAATTCTAGAGGCGTTGAGTTACCATTGGGTGCGTCCTGGCAAAGGGTTCCAATAACGTTATCAATGCTTTTAATACCTTCTATCTCTATGTTTCCTGAATCTGGCTGAATTTCATTAGCAATCAGCTTTAAAAGAGTCGACTTTCCCGAACCGTTTGGGCCAACCAGGCCAACTTTATGTCCAATTGGAATATTGGCAGATGCCCCGTCGAAAAGTAACCTTCCTGCAACCCTGTAGGTAATATTACTGACATTAATCATATTCGCTGATGTCACCTTTAAACCAATAGGCTAACTTCAGAGCTAAGCCTAAAAATAAGGCATCGTTATCTGCTTTTTGATTTTTGACGCCCGTGGTAATGGATAACATGAGATTTTTTCCATTCAAAGTAAGAAGTTTTTCGTCCCCGGTTACAGGGATTTTATGCATGATGGGTGGTGCTCTTTCTTTAACTGTAAACGATGCCATGGCAAAATATCTGACACAGTTCTACCCTGTCGGACAGGTAATGGCTCTGCGGGGAATCTCGATCCTTATACTCCTAACCATATTTCTTGTATTAAGAAAAAAACAGCACACACTTAGGATAAAATCCTGGAAAAATCAGCTACTTAGGGCGGGGGCTATGACAGGATCCACATTCTGTTTTATTACGGGCCTGAGCTTGATGCCCATCGCCGATGCCATAGCCATTGCTTTTGCAGCCCCTATACTTACAACCATCCTGGGGATAGTAATATTGAAAGAAACAGTTGGGTGGAAGCATTGGGCCGCCATCTTTATAGGGTTTCTTGGTGTAATAATCATTGTCCAACCAACAGGTGATGCCTTTAAAATAGCCGCTTTAGCACCGTTAGGAGCGGCAGCTTTTGGAGCGGTTCGAGACGTTGTAACCAGATTAATTAGTACGTCCGAGACTACCATTTCTATCTTATTTACGAGCATGGTAATGATAACGGTAGTTGGCTTTACCACCTACCCTTTTGGATGGAGCAAAGTTGCGCTGGAACATATTTGGATTTTTATGGCATCCAGCATATTAGTTGGACTAGCACAATATTTGATGATCGAAGCCTTTCGGCTGGGCCAAGTGGCGTTGATATCTCCATTCAAATATAGCAGCCTCCTCTGGGCGATTTTTATAGGAGCCTTCATCTGGGGTGATCTTCCCGATACAGTAGTAATGTCAGGGGCAACTCTGTTAATTTTGAGCGGAGTTTACCTTTTACGAAGTGAGGTTAAGGAGACTTAGCATGATCGATCACTCATTCAAGCCTAGCCATTCTGACTTACTCCTTGGAATTGCGGCTGTTGAAAAAGTCACTCATCAATCGCCCTCCCCCGGCCTGCCAAAAAAATTTCCGCCAAACGGTCTGGGAGAACGAAAAACTATTGAAGTATTAGGTCCAATCGCGCTCGGAAAAGCAACCCAGTTGGGCGCACCCCTGGCTTTTGCACATATGGATCCCCCCACTCCTTGGATTACCTGGATAACAACTCTTTGGAATGCATCATTGAATCAAAACCTGCTTCACCCAGACGTATCTCCCGTAGCACGCGATTTCGAGAAGCTTGCTATTGACTGGCTATGTCCTTATTTCGGGATGGATGGCGGGCACATGACCCCTGGGTCCACCTTGTCTAATCTTACGGCGTTATGGGTAGCAAGAGATTTAGCGAATATAAATACAGTTGTAGCTTCGGACGCCGCCCACATCTCCATACAAAAATCCGCACGTATACTAGGTTTGAAATTTCAACCAGTAAAAACTGATGAGAATGGCAGTCTCGACAAATCCGCGCTCCCCAGAAGGCTATCTAATTGTTGTTTAGTTTTAACAGCTGGGACCACCTCTTCCGGCGCTATTGACAGCCTTGACTTGACGAAAAAGGCTAGCTGGACCCATGTCGACGGAGCCTGGGCTGGCCCTCTTCGAATTTCAGCCAAGTATCGATACTTGTTAGATGGGATTCAAAACGCTGACTCTGTTTCCGTATCCGGTCACAAATGGTTTTTTCAACCAAAGGAATCGGGTATTTTGTTTTTCAAAGATTCTGAGAAAGCTCATAAAACAATAAGCTCCAGCGCAGAATACTTAACGGCAGACAACGTCGGACTTTTGGGATCTCGTGGAGCTATTGGACTTCCCTTGCTGGCCACCTTAATTTCCTGGGGGATCAATGGGCTTAGTGAAAGACTTGAGAAGTGCATGATACTTGCAGAAGGTCTATACAATTTTCTGAGCACAGCAGACGTATTTCTATATGCGCCACCAATTACGGGGGTCGTGCTATGGCGCCCGCGAGATGGATCTTCAACTCGGACAGTTTTCAAACGACTTCCGTCGGGAAGTGCGTCACTAACAAACTTAAATGGATGCCAATGGATACGGCATGTTGCTGCCAACCCTCAGTTAGACAAGAGCACTTTAATCTCCGAGATCAAGGAGAGCTTGCGTAACTAAATCGATAAATGAAGGTCATCGCACCGTATAATATTCAACGAAGTCATTATTAATGTCCACCCCGAGTCCAGGTCTATTTGGGATCTCGACAAACCCATCGACACAGACGGGAGCCTCATGAGACAACTCAAATAACATCGGATTAGCACCCAATGAGTACTCGATGATGTAAGCAGCAGGAGACGTCGCACAGAGGTGTAATCCTGCTGCGAACATCAATGCGCCACCCCAAAGATGGGGCGCTAGAAGAACTTGATGGGCGCTAGCTATTGCTGCTATGCGCATGCCCTCTGTTACTCCCCCACAAATGGCCAAGTCAGGCTGAAATATGTCGGCAGCCCTTAGATTAGCTAAATCCCTGAATGCAAAACGTGTGGATTCATTTTCTCCAGTTGCTATTGGAATGTCAGTTGTTGCGCGAACTTCACTTAATCCATGTTTGTCATCGGCCGTCACCGGTTCTTCAAACCATGCTATATCGCACTCCTCAACCATCCTACAAAACCTTTTAGCCTCTGATACAGTGTACGTGCCGTGCGCATCACACATTATGTCAATATCGGGCCCCAATGCCTCCCTAGCCGCTTTTACCCTCGCAGCCGAGTGTCGGACTTCCCCATCGGCCACTCCTACTCGCATTTTTACCGCCTGAAATCCTCCTCGGTCAACGTAGGACAATAATTGCTCTCCTATTCCATCAACGTTAGCCCAGCCTCCCGAAGCATACGCCGGCATGCGCTCCAGTCTTCGCCCTCCAAGAAGTTGCCACACTGGCACTCCAAGTGATTGACCCAGTATATCCCATAGCGCCATATCTATTCCGCTAATCGCCGATATCGTGATCCCACGACGACCCAAAATCGGAAACACATGCCCTCTATCTATGGCATAATGCCCCCGCACGCCGCTATAAAGGTTTTCCCAATGGGCCGAAATTGTCCTGCAATCTTTTCCTATCAGTAATGGGCCCATTTCTTTTTCTATCATAACAGCTAGAGCCCTATTGTCTCCGGCACTTGCTACTGTGGCCTTTGCCTCACCATGCCCCGTTAGCCCGCATTCAGTTTCTATTCTAATTAAAGTCATGTCGAAAGAATCGACTACTCCGAAATCAGATCGATGCTGTTGGTCTTCGGGGATAGGAACGTGTAACCACCAAGCCTTAACTGAACGTATTTTCATTGCCGTACACCTTTTTCTACTTTGCACCTATACTGGTCATTTTTGTTTCTGCACCCAAAACTGATACATCCCCCGAAAGGTATCTGGATACGACATTTCAAAATCATTCCAATCGTCTAGCCTATATAATGCTTCATCGTCAGGAAAGATTTTGCAATATGCATCGCGCGTTCCTCTGTCTAATTCGAAGCCCGAAAATTGCAAATCTAGCGTTGCTATCAATTCGCGTAAGACAGGTATAGTAAAGTTGTGTTCTTTAACGTGAAAGAGTAAATCCCGGAACTCACTAGTGGAGTAAAAATCACGATATTTTTTAATATATAAAGCGTGAGGGTTCTTCGAATTGATTATTAATCTTCTGATGTCAGCAAAATCCGATGTCCAATCACTTTTATCGTTCCCCTGTAACCATTTTCTCGCTTCAATAACACTGCGGCGAGCAACTTCACTGTAAAAGCCCAATCTCATAACTCCCCCCGGCTTTAAACAATTAGTCAACATTCTCAGACCCTTTAACGGATCACCCATGTGGTGCAAAACCCCGACACTTTCGATCATGTCGAAACTCCTACCGAGACAATTAATATCCAGGATATCTCCGTGAAGTAACTCGATATTGGAAATCTTCAACTCTGCTATTTTTCTGGCTGTATAGCCTAGACTGGCTATGCTTAAGTCGATCCCCAGGACCCTGCAATTTCTCATCCGTGTTGCGGTCTCAATTGGGTGCTGTCCAGTTCCCGTCCCAGCGACTAGAATATCCAATAACCCATCAGATTGCGCTGTCCCAATGGAAAAGTCGAGCCGCAAATGATCCTTCAACTCGAGAAGGTCAATGGGCCTTGTGGTAATACCAGTATTCACCCAACGAGGATATGGATTTTCTTCATATTGGTTGCGCACTTGTCTCGATATGGAGTCCTGGATGGGGCTCAATTTTTTAATTTTTCGGGCTAAATAACACTCTAATTCTGTTTCCGAGACGTGCCTTTTAAATACGGCACTAAGGCTCTCTATCTCCGCTATGCGATTGGCCCATGTATACCGAATTAAAGGCCTATAGCTTGCCAAACACGCAATGTTGTATACGTTAGCTTCTTCCACTCTACTAAAGTTTTCTATCAACTGTTGTTCCATTTCTAGGAGCAACTGAATTTCTTCTGGTGTTTCCTCGAATACAAACTCATTCGTATGACAATTTAGAGCCAACGCTACCTGCAGAGGAAAATATGTAGTTTTTGCCATTAATCCATCATTGTTGAAGAGAAACAGTCTGCGCAGTCTAGTGAGCAAGACTTCAAACTCTGGATCGTAAAGAGTCATAACCTCCATAAGTCTCAAAAACAAAGAGTTATTCGCTAACGTGTCACATATAAGGTGGACGCTTTCCTGAACCGCTAGAACGGATTTAGCCTCCAGGGCCTTTCGGATGATCACATTTTTTTTCAAAAGTGACAGTGCTACTGGGACCAGAGTGCTAGGCCTTATAAGCGTTCTATTTTCCAGTGCCAATACAAGTAGCTTTTCTAAATTAAAATCAAAATAACTAACTTCAATTGAAGAAAGAAATCTCGCTATCTTTTCCCATATTTCTGGGTCGTAGGAACAAGCCGCTAGCGAACGCCTAAAATTTCTGGTGCCCTCATAGTAAAAACCAACATCCCCCAATCGACATCCTAACTCACATATAGCCTCAGCGTCTCCGGGGGATAGTAGCACTGCCTTCTTATAACTTTCGAGAGCATCTTCAAAACTTTCAAGTAGGGTTTGTATCTTACCCAATTTAACGTATATTTTCTTGTCATCTGGCTTGATTTTGACGGCTTTTAAAAGCTCCTGCTGCCCTTTCTTTAATAGACCTTTATCTCCAAACATTAGGCCTGATAAACCATAAAGTGTTTGCATATGTGGAAACACGACAACCAATTCTTTTACACGTCTAATAGCCCCGTCGCGTTTGCCCAGTTTTAATAATTCGCTTATTTCAACAGAACCAGCCCGCAAGTCACTGAGGTACACTGCATCCGTTCGCAGACCATTACTACTGTCAATTTTTTCTAAATATTTTGTCAACTTTTCCAATTTTTTATCGTGAACACTCAATTTATTTGAAATTTTACACGCGTATATCGCGTTTTGTAGTTGGTCATCAGCGAACAAAGTTTCAATATAGGCGAGCCAAATACAAGGTTGCCTTGGGGCCAACTTGATCGCCGACTTGAAATGTTGTAGTGCTAAATCCAGGTTCCCGGACAACCGCTTACAACGCCCCTGATCGTAATGATCCAACGCCAGTTGAAACTGCTGATCGGGTATCTCTCTTACATTATAGTTGATTTCCCAACTCGCTATACCATTCTCTTGGCTCGCCGAATGGTTAAAATCCTTTGCTGTCCTTAATTTCATAACGATTTAATTGCTCCACTATGACCTAAGTGTTTATACGCAAAAATGATGCCATCAAAATAACCATTTAAACCTGCTCAGTGCCCCAGCTTTACAAAACTTTGTATATTAAGTTTTGAAGTACCAAGCGGTGAGCTGTTTCACAATAATATTTTTATTTATCAGCTTGTTATACGCTTATGATAATGTGTATTATTAGTATAAACACTTCTAAAATGGCGCATATTGAGAATAGCCCACACCAAAAACACAAGAAACTGGGAGCACTTTTTGAATATAGAGGAAGATATATACGACTTCATTATCGTGGGTGCTGGTTCAGCCGGATCAGTCGTAGCCAATAGACTAACAGAGGATGGTCAATATAAGGTTTTGTGCTTGGAATCGGGCACTAAAAAATCAGACTATTTCTGGTCACGTATTCCCGCCGGGGTGGGAAAATTAATAGAAAATCCCGCCGTTAATTGGTGCTATAGTTGCGAGCCAGACGACGCTACAGGACAACGAAGAATCGAAGTACCGCGCGGAAAAATGCTGGGCGGATCCAGCTCGATAAACGGAATGGTATTCACGCGCGGTCAATCACAAGATTATGACCACTGGGCGCAATTAGGTAACCAAGGTTGGAGCTTTGAAGACGTACTACCTTTTTTCAAAAAAATGGAATCCTACGAGGGAGGATCGGACGAACTCAGAGGACGAGATGGCCCCTTAAAAATTACCGACTCGCCTAAACTAAGTCCTATTTTTGAAAAGCTAATACAATCTGCTATAAATATCGGATTAAATTACAACAACGACTACAATGGGTCAGATCAAGAGGGTATTGCCATGACCCAGGCAACTATTACTAATGGTCGGCGACAAAGTACGGCTTATTGCTACCTCGAGCCCGCGCTATCAAGACCAAATCTGACACTTGGCACCGGTATCTCGGTCGAATCTCTTGTTCTACAAAAAAAACAGTGTGTGGCAGTAAAATATCAGCAAGGCGGCAAAACAAAAACCGTCCGAGCCGCTAGAGAGGTTATTTTGAGTTCTGGGTCCATAAATTCACCTAAAATACTAGAGCTATCAGGAATTGGGCAACCTAAACTCCTGAGTAGGCTGGGGATTCAACCGGAACACGAACTACCGGGTGTCGGAGAAAATTTGCGAGACCATTATTCCCCTCGTATGCGTTATGCTATTAGTGAAAAAAATGCTACTTTTACAGAACGAGGAACTGGGCCACAGCTTATTTTAGAAGCTTTGAAATATGCCATTGCACGTAAGGGCTTCATGGCGTTATCTACTGTTCCCATTAGGATGTATTTTCGCACTAGAGATGGGCTTGCATCCCCGGACGCCACAATTTCTTTCATGCCCTATCTTACTAAACGGGCCAGGCGTGCCCGAATTATTTCCGAAGTGCCGGGGATTACAATGAGTGTGAACGTCTTGAGACCAGAAAGTAGAGGAAGCATTCATATTGGTTCCGCCAATTCTCAGCAAGACCCAGAAATTCGATTTAACTTTCTTTCGACAGAAATAGATAGAACCAGTCTTCTCTCTGCTATCCGAAAAGGCAGAGAACTAATGTCAGCATCGCCCATATCTGAAATCGTAAAGGAAGAGATCGCTCCAGGCTCCCACATTCAAGACAATGATGAGCTGCTAGACTGGGTTCGAAGAACCGCCGAAACCACGTATCACCCCGTAGGCACATGCAAAATGGGAAATGATCCGTTAGCCGTTGTTGACGAGAGCCTCAAAGTTCATGGCATAGAAGGTTTACGTGTTGCCGATGCCTCTATTATGCCCACTCTAACGTCGGGTAACACTAATGCACCAACAATTATGATAGGTGAAAAATGTTCTAAAATGTTGTTGCAAACAGCGAAGTCCAGGTCACCAGCAAAGGAATTATAGCGCCACTTCAAAAAAATTGTTTTGGATTTTATGACTATGAAGATGGTCAAGAGGACTGTTTCGAATATAACAACAATTAGCTTGTTGACTGCGTCAAAAAAATATTACCACCAATAGGGATTCTTTTGTCACTTCTGATAATAGCATCCTCAACCGCGATAATTTCATATCCCATTTTTTTGGCTAATTTTCTAATATAACTCTGCGAATGGGCATATCTTCCTGTATTCAAGAGACTGAAACCATCTCCATCTTCTCGTTCGGTAGAGAAAACAAAAATGCTCCCGGGGCTCGATAATTTTTTGATTAAAGTAAACAATTCCAGACAATCACCTATATAAACCAGCACGTCTGTACAGATAAACAAATTGAAAGAGAGACTGCCTCCAACCAGCCCAGATAATTTCTCAACAAGATCGCCGGTTATTAATTCATAATAGATATCTTTCTTTCTGGCTTGTTCAATCATTTTGGTCGACAGATCTATACCAACCAATCTCTCACTGATGTCACTGAATGCGACCCCACTTAAGCCAGTTCCGCACCCCAGATCCAATACATCAGCGTATTGGGCTGTTTTAGAAAAATGTCTATCGTGTAACCCCCTTAAAAGTTCGGGGGTTTTGTATCCTAAACTCCCAATTAAATGCTGATCAAATCTATGCGCATAATCATCGAATAGTCCCACTATAAAATCTCTCGGGGGAGATGCCGGCGTGTGACCGCGCAATGCAGACACCATGTGTTGGGCGGATCCAAGATTGGGATTAATAATTAACGCTCTGACAAAACTTTTTAAAGCTTGTTTATCCGAGTCACAAATTTGTTCAATAACACCTAAATTTCTATGAGCCAGAACATGGTCTGGTCCGAGTTTTATGGCTTTCTTGTAATAAGCTTTAGCATCTAAGTTTTTGCCAAGATCTTTGAAAACGTTACCAATATTATTATAACAATCCGCGTAGCTTGGCTCAAGTTTAATGGCATTTTTAAGCCAAAACAGCGCCTTTTCATTCATCAAAAGTTCGTTTAATACGTTGCCCAAATTATTATAGGCTTCTTGATATCCGGGGTTGAGCGCTATAGTCCTTATATAGCTTCCAATAGCTTCTTCAAACCTACCCATCTCAGTTAGCGCATTACCTAAATTATACAGTGCTTTTACGTGAAGCGGGTCTAGTTCAATAGCCTGTTTAAAATTAGTTATAGAGTCTCCATATTGCTTTTGTTCACTTAAAGTACCTCCCAAGTTATAGAACACATCCGCAAAATCTGGCTTTAAGTAAACGGCCTTTCTATAATTAGAAACACCTTCGTTAAACCTTCCCATATCACTTAAGATATTTCCTAAATTACTATAAGCTTCCGAAAAACTTGGATTGAGCTCGATGGCCTTCTTATAATTAATGATTGCTCGCTCGAAATCGCCTATTTTTTTAAAAGCAACTCCAATACGGTTATAGACCTCAGGATAGCCAGGAGTTAATTCGGCCACTTTATTAAAACTTGTAATGGCACTATCGTACCTTCCAAGTTCAGCATTTATGGCTCCATTTATAAGATAGATATTTGAAATTTCAGGAAACTGGTCGATTAATGTATATGTGAGATCCAGTGCATCAATAAGCCTCCCTTCAGAATAAAATCCTCGTAATTGATCCATTCCCCGGTTTAACAGTGCCGTCATTTCCTGATAGGTACTCCACCGAAATTAAAACTAGTCGAACTTTATACTCCAATACGCTGATATCACGAATTAATTTTCAGACTAGACTTTTCTTGTTTTGGATACGGACACAAGCAAAAAGCTCAGAAAACTGCGGTTTTTTAAAAACGCTGAGTTTTGGGAAGATAAGATGGCGACCCCTACGGGATTCCACTTATTTAAGAAACTCCCCTAACCCATTGTTTT
>CAYFGZ010000070.1:0-17834 GCA_964342575.1 uncultured Nisaea sp.
ATAATGTAAAAATACACTCACAAGTAAATATTCAAGGCCATACTATAATTAATGATGGTAATGAAATTTTTCCTTTTGCTTCAATAGGAACTATTCCTCAAGATTTAAAATATCATGGAGAAAAATCAAAACTAATTATTGGTAAAAATAACACAATAAGAGAGCATGTAACAATAAATCCTGGAACAAAAGGCGGAGGTTTAATGACTAAAATTGGTAATAATTGTTTATTAATGGTTGGATCTCATGTAGCACATGATTGTTACTTAGGAAATAACGTTATAATGGCTAACAATGCTACTTTAGCAGGCCACGTTTCGGTCGGTTCTTTCGCTATTTTGGGTGGTCTATCTGCAGTTCATCAATTTGTGCGCATTGGTGAACATGCCATAGTGGGGGGAATGACAGGTGTCGAGCATGATGTTATCCCATACGGTTCTGTTAAGGGGGAAAGGGCGCGTTTAGCGGGACTTAATATAATTGGAATGCGGAGACGAGGTTTTTCTAGACAGGAAGTTGACGAGTTGAGGGAGGGGTATAAAGCCCTTTTTGGGAATTCTGACACCTTCCATGACAGATTATCTAACTTGATATCTAGTGCTCCAAAAAGTCGAGCTGTGCTGGAAATTATAGACTTTATTATAGCGGATTCCAGCCGCTCGATTTGTCAGCCAAAGGACAATAAGTAAAGTAATGGATTACATGCTCGGCATAATTGCCGGTGGCGGTAACTTGCCTAGAAAAATGGCTGATCATTTTGATTCTTCGGGAAACAGAATTTTTTTTATAGCGATTCGTGGTGTAACTGAACCTGAAACGGTTGAAGGTCGCGCGCACTCCTGGATAAAATTGGGTCAGGTGCAGAAAGCTCTTGATGAAATGTTGAAAGCGGGGGTCCAAAAAGTTGCAATGGCAGGGCCGATTAAAAGGCCAGCATTATCGTCGTTAGACTTGGACAGTAGGGCTTCCAAAATGCTGGTACGGGGTGGACTTAAAATATTTGGAGACGATGGGCTTTTGACATCAGTTGTAAATGAAATCGAAAAAGAGGGAATGAATGTAATTGGCATTGACGAAATTCTTTCCTGTCTGTTGACAAAAAAAGGTTTAATTGCTGGCCCACAGTTGGATTCAACGGCAGTTAAAGATGTGGAACGGGGGGTTCAGGTCCTTTACCAGCTGGGGCGTTCAGATGTTGGACAAAGTATTGCTGTGCAAGAGGGGTTAGTATTGGCCTTGGAGGCAATAGAGGGGACGGATCAAATGATAAAACGAGCAGGTGAATTAAAAAGGGATATCTTGGGGCCTATTTTAGTAAAAATCAGCAAGCCATATCAAGAGCGACGAGTGGATTTGCCAACTATAGGATTAGATACCGTTCATAACGCATTAGCAGCAGGATTTCGCGGCATAGCACTGGAAGCCAATGCAACGCTTTTATTGGAGAAAAATAATGTTGTGGAACTTGCGAATAAAAAAGATTTTTTTATAACCGGTGTGGACGCCTTAAGTTTGGTCTCATGAAAGAAATATTGAACCAGAGTGGTAATCAGAGCCTAGTATATATTATAGCTGGAGAAGTTTCTGGAGATGCGTTGGGAGCTGCGCTAATTAGAGAATTGAGAAAGAAATCTAAAGGCAAAATTGAATTTGTTGGGATTGGTGGCGACCAGATGGAAGCTGAGGGTGTAAACAGCTTGTTCCCAATATCTGAGATGGCTGTTATGGGAATTTTTGAATTGCTTCCTCATGTACCACGCTTAATGAAGAGAATTGAGCAAACGGTAGCAGATGTTCTTTGTAAGAACCCAGCCGCGCTTATTACCATCGATTCTAAAGCCTTTACCATGAGAGTGGCAAAACGTATTTATAAACGACAATCTGGGGTTAAAGAAAGAATAAGATTAATTCATATGGTTGCGCCGACCGTATGGGCATGGCGGCCGAGACGAGCTAAGCAAATAGCAAAATTCCTTGATCATCTATTAACGTTATTCCCGTTTGAACCACCGTATTTCACAAAACATGGTTTAAAAACGACTTTCGTAGGGCATCCGGCTTCCGAACAACCAGAAGGTAATGGCGCGGGCTATAGGCAGTTGTTTAATATAGAAGAAAAAATGAAGGTAGTTACCTTGCTTCCAGGCTCTAGACCCGGAGAAGTTAGTCGCTTGCTTCCGATTTTTGGAAAGACAATAGAATTGTTACACAAAAGGTATTCTAATCTACACATTGCTATTCCGACAGTGAGTTCAGTTGAAGAGTTAGTTCGTCGGAAAACGTCAAGCTGGGCCTTTCCAATTTCCATTACCACTGGGATTGATCAAAAACTAGGAGCTTTTTCCGCTAGCAGCATTGCTTTGGCAGCGTCGGGAACAATAACGCTGGAGTTGGCAATAGCGAAGGTTCCAACGGTCGTTGCGTATAGGGTAAACCCATTTACTGTTCCAATAGCAAGTCTGTTAGTAGATTTGAGTTCTGTTGTGCTTCCAAACCGGTTGCTAGAGAAAAAAGTCTTTCCCCTTTTTTTACAGTGGCAATGCAAACCGGAGAGTTTATTTCTGGAAATGTGTCGTCAACTCGATAGCCCTTGCGGACATAAAAAACTGGCAGAGGTCGGTACCGACATTAGAAAATCTTTACGTGCTTCGGATAAACCTGGAGCAGCTTTTGCTGCCGATACAGTTTTTTCGGAGTTGTCTGATCTCTAGTGAAAATTAGGTGGCCGCATTCACTTTCAAAATATATTGTCTAGATTAAAAGTGGAAGAATATGCGAGCCCATAGTTAAGCTTGGTCGTAAACAGTAGGAGAGTATTATTATGGTAGATACTTTAGGATGGCGGTGTAAATTTGGTGTTATCACTCCCTCTACAAACACCGTGGTGCAACCTGAATATGCCGCGATTTCTCCAGCTGGCGTGACCACCCATATAGGTAGAATGCATATACCAGATGAAGAAATGAGTAGTGGCGATGATTTTGATGAATTAATCAGAAGGATAGATATTGCTTTAGAGGATGCTGCAGAGCGCGTTATGACCTGCAAACCAGATTATTTTGTGCTTGGGATATCTAGTGAAAGTATATGGGGTGGTGGAGTGAAAAAGGCAGCAGAAATAGTAGAGCGTATGCAGCCGATACTGAATGGTATAGGAGTGAGTCAGGCGGCGGACGCTCTGCCAGCGGCGCTTAAAGCGTTTGGAGTTAAGAAACGTATCTCTGTTGTGACCCCCTATTTTCCGGTAGCAGAACCCCACATTCAACACTTCGCCGCTGATATTGGTTTCGATGTTGTGAAAACTCACCATATGAGCTGTAAAAGTCCCACTTTAATAGCACATACAGCCGAAGAAGAAAGTTGGGCGGCACTTAGAGAGGTTGATGGTGAGGATGTTGAAGCAATTGTGCAGTTCGGGGCAAACCTGCCCTTTGCCAGGGTCGCTGCAGAGGGTGAAAGACGCCTTCGAAAGCCGGTAATAGCTGTAAATATAGCAACTTTTTGGCATGCGCTTAGGACAGCGGGTATATCAGATCGGGTTTATGGGCACGGTAGCCTTATGTGGGATTACTGAGGACAATGGCTAATAAGATGAGCACTCTATTTAATTAGTCGCTCAAATCGTTTCAATTTTAGGCTTTAAGCGTGCCAGCCATACGAGTGGGATAATAGAGAAGGCTGTCCAATAATAGAGATGAAACGCGTTGATATATCCAATCATTTCTGATTGCCGTTTGATTTCAGCGGAAAGTCCTGCAAGCTCCCCGAGCCCGTTAGGTGCTGGTAAACCTTTTAAGGTAGATATGGAGCTACTATCGCCGAAAATCGAAATAAAATTAGTTAGGTCAGAGTAATTTATTGCTGTTGATCTTAGGACTAGAGCTACTGTGATGGATATCGATAGGGAACTACCGATATTACGAATTAGATGCCAGAATGCACTCGCCTCGTTCAGATATTTATTATCCAGTGTATTAAATGTGATCAGTGTAAGAGGAACCCAAACAAAGCCAACTCCCAACCCGGCAAGAGCATTTGTCCAAGCAAGTTCGAATGCTGATAGGTTTATATCGAAGTGTGCCATATAAATTCCTGCTATACCCTGGAGCAAAAATCCTGTTGAAAGGATCACTCTAGGATCAAGACGCTTGTTTATAAACACTAGTAAGGTAGAGCCGCAAAGTGTTCCCAGACCGCGGAGCGCAAGAAATAATCCCGTGAGATCCTCGGGGTAATTTTGAAGACCCTGCATCATTGGGGGGTAGAGAATTAGCGGTGTCCATAATATTGCCCCAAACAAAAACATGATAATTAACCCGAGAAAATAATTTTTATTTAGAAAGATATTTAGGTTGATAAAGGGATTATTGGTCGTAAGGATATGAGTTACGAAGACGTAAAAGCAGGCAATAGCGATTAATAATTCTATTATTATTTCTGGAGACTCAAACCAATCAAGACGCTGACCTCTATCGAGCATCAACTGAAGGGCAGCTATCCCGATACAAAGTGACAGGAGCCCTGTCCAGTCTAGCTTGGTGGCCGCGGACCTGGATCGATCATTTATCATTGCTATAATTGCAAGTAGAACAATAATACCAAATGGTACTAAAAGAAAAAAAACCCATCTCCAACCAAGCTCTTCTGACAAAAATCCGCCGACGGTCGGACCGATAATAGGTCCAAAAACAACACCCATGCCGAATATAGCAGTGGCGGTACCGTGCTCGGATTGAGGAAAGGTGTCCAACACCATTGCCATTGCTATTGGAACTAGTGGAGCACCAAAGCCACCTTGAAGTATACGAAAAATCACGAGTTGCTCTAAATTTTGCGATAACCCGCAGAGTGTTGAAGAAATAATGAATCCTGAGACACAGGTAATCAGAATGTTTCTACGACTAAAGCGGGACGCCAGCCATCCTGAGGCGGGTGTTACAACGGCAGTAGCGACGATGTTGAAAGTTACGACCAAAGCAATTTGATCTTGAGTGCAGGAGAAAGTTCCTTGAATTTTTGGCAGAGCGACATTTGCGATCATCACGGTCATTGTGTAAAGCATGGTCGTAAATGTGAGCGTGGCTAAAATTAGGTATCGTGCAAATCCGGCTGATGGATTTGATACACTTTCGTTTGGGTGTTCTTTCAATTTTTTCTTATTCCATGCGTTAAGCCGCGTTATTTTTCATCATATCACTCTATGCTGCCAACAAGCCACACAGCTTTATTAAGTAGAGGAAGCAGCGTGTTTTATGTTGGGGGTCACTACTTTAAAAAAAGATTTCTTGATTAGGGCACTAAAGTCAATGTATGGCATAAAAGGTAAATCTAAAATGTTTATATGGAGAAGGCTCTCAGATTAAAAGTTTATATTGCCCTATGGTTGTTGAGTTAGAACTTAGATCGGCGACTCTCTACATTTGCTATAATTTCTATTAGGACTGTCTTCCCTTTGCTATTTTGCTTCTGCGCTTCCCTAAGTGCGGGGGCAATGTCTTTTGCCTTGTGAACTCGTATACCAATCGCCCCCATTCCTTCTGCAATCTTTGAATAATCTCCGTTCATATTGGACACGCCATATCTTTCGCGAGCCTCATTTCCAATTGCACTGTGATTAGCTCCCGTGTACGTGGCCATAGCGCCGTTATTTAAAATAATAGTAGTTATAGCTGCTCCGGATCGAGCAGCTGTTTCAATATCAGTGCCTGACATGCCGAAAGCTCCATCTCCCATCACATTTAGGCAAAATTTTTCGGGTGCCGCCATTTTTGCGCCAATCATTAATGGAATACCAAACCCAAGATGGGTTGTTTTTCCCCAACCAATATAGCTGTGTGGTGTAGTGGCAACATAAAATGGAACAAGACAATCTCGAGGTGCACCTGCATCATGGGTGACGATAGTATTTTCTAGGTCTAAATTTTGATTTAGTTCATGAATAACTCGATAATAGGAAATAGGTTCCTCACTAGAATTTAGAATCGGGCTCCAGTGTTTCAACCACTCCTGGCGCAATTTTTTTATTTCTAGTTCTATTTTGGCTCTATCGCCAAAGCCTTTTCCATCGGTCTTTCTTTTTATTGCCTCGACCAGTAGATCCGCCGTTAGTGATGTGTCACCAATCAAATTTACATCGGATACTTCGTCTTTATTAATGTCTTCTGGGTTGCAGGTATTATGAATTATTATCTTTCCTGGTAAAATGCGTTGTCCATAAGGCGAACGGGTTAGACTTGACCCTAAGGCTATTATTAAATCTGATTTAGTTAGCCATTCGTGAGCCATTTGGGTTGTTGTTCCGCTACCTGCGCCTAGTGATAGAGGATGGCGTTCGTCAAAAGCTGACTTTCCCGGCATGGTGCAAAATACTGGTGTCGCCGTTAATTCGGCTAGTTCTCGTAAAGCAGAGGTGCCTCCAGAGGAAATAACACCAGCACCAGCCCAGATTGTTGGTACCTTGGCAGCTAACCATTTTTCGGCAGCTTCATTAATTTCCTGATCAATCGGAATTTGTCGTGTTAGTTTAGGGGACTTGTAGTTTTGGCATTCATCGGGAACTGGAAGATCGCAAACGTCACCGGTCATTTCCACCACCACTGGGCCTGGAACACCATTTCGTAGAGCATTGAATGCTCGCCGCATCACATCCCCAATTTGGTTCGGGGTGTATATAGCTTCTATCTGTTTCACCCAACCCTGGTATTTTTCGGCAGCATTGAAATTAGGGCGCACGGAAAGCTGATCAAGGGAATTTCCTCCTAATAGAACCAAGATTGGAATGTTATCCGCTGCTGCTTGGGCAATTCCTCCCATCACATTTTCGGCCCCTGCTTGGGATTGCACTGCAACTATGCCAAAACGTTTGCGATCACTTATTCTACTGTATCCATCAGCCGCCATTACAGCCCCTCGTTCATGGCGGAACGCGATTGGTCTAATATTTTCGCCCGCTGCTGCAGATATTATGGGATTACTGGGAAAGCACGAGATCCATTCCACACCTTCTTGTTTGAGAATTTTAGCAATGTACTCTATCCCATTCATAGTCATAGTCTCCCCGACGTTAAATATTTTCGTATCAGTATCACGGCTAAAGAAGTAGTTAAATTTTTGATTTCCCGAAAGTCACTTCATCTTACTTAAAAAAAGAGTAGTTTGTAAATTAAAGTACATCTGAGTTGGTTATTCGAATTTTAAATGATTGAAGTAATTGCAAGAACTTAAAAGAGCACGTCATTGTTTATTGTGGTTCTAAGATTGCTGAAAACTAAAAACTAACCTCAAATAGGGGTGTTTTAAAATTAGGAGACTATTATTTATGCGAGAAGAGATTATTGATATAACCACTGACGATGGAAAGATGGAGACCTTTTTGTGTAGGCCAGATAGGGGTGGCCCTTTTCCAGCAGTTTTTTTATTGATGGATGCACCGGGAGTTCGAGACGAGCTCTACGACATGGCACGGAGGCTGGGAACCGTTGGCTATTTTGTTGTTTTACCAAATCTTTATTATCGGTCGGGGGCAGACACCAAGTATGGAGCAGATGTATTAGAGCATGGAAGCGATGAGCACACTAGAATGCGTTCTATTCGGACGAAGATGACAATTCCCCCCGTAATGGAGGATGTAGGAAGCCTGTTGAAATTTGTTTCTAGCCATAACGAAGTAACTAGTGGCGCAGTAGGCGTGCACGGCTACTGTATGAGTGGGCCGTATGCACTTGCGGCGGCGGCGCGGTATCCTGATAGAATACGGGCAGCAGCTTCTTTCTATGGCACCTGGTTAATCAGTGATAATGAGGAGAGCCCTCACTTAAATTTTGATAAGGTGACAGGAGAACTCTATATCTCTTGTGCGGAGTATGATGAGTTAGCTCCTCTTGAGATGGTAGAGGAGTTGAAGAAATTATTTGATAAGTCCGGAGTCATGGGAGAATTAGAAGTCCATAAAGGAGTCCACCATGGATTTGCTTTTCCTGAACGTTGGTGCTTTGACAAATCAGCTGCGGAACGTCATTGGGAGCGGCTGATATCATTATATCAACGTAGGTTACGATGAAGTTTAGTTTTTCAGATTGGTTTGGTTTACCTGGCTAAAAAACCGCCATCAATAACAAGCTCAGTTCCAGTTACAAATTTGGCTCCGTCGCTTGCTAGATAAATAACTCCTTCGGCGATATCCACAGGCTCCCCAAGTTTACCGTATGGAACATTACTTTCGATGTAATTCTTAAACTCGGGACCTCTGCGCTGGATAGCGCCGGCTACCATTGGAGTGTCAATGAACCCTGGATGGATTGAATTGACTCGTACTAGTGGAGTTTTCTTCGCACATTCTAGGGCAGCTGCCTTACTCAAAAGGCGAACCCCACCCTTTGACGCGCAATAATTTGTAGCTGTGGCCATTCCTGCAAAGCCAAGAATTGACGAAATGTTGATTATTGACCCGCCGATACCTTTTCGCATTGCTCTAATACCATATTTGCAGCCCAAGAACACACCATCCAGATTGACGGACAAGCAATGGCGCCATGTCGACATTTCCATATCTTCTATATTGACGGCACTGCTACCTACTCCCGCCCCGTTTAATAAAATATCCAAATGGCCATATTCTTCTATAATTTCGTCGCATATGTCGTTCCAAGCTTTTTCCGATGTGGTGTCGTGCGATTTAAAAAAACATTTTCCACCCGACTTACTAATGTCTTCTGCAACAGTTTGACCTTCAACATCCTGAATGTCAGTCAAGATTACGGTGGCACCCTCGATTGCCATCAATTCTCCTGTGGCCTTTCCCAGGCCTGATGCCCCCCCTGTTAAGAGTGCTACTTTTCCATCTAGGCGTCCCATTTTTACCTCCAACTTGGTTTTAAGGAATCATATTTGGATGATCTAATAAACTCTTCCAATGTATATTTGCATCTTCTAAAAACAAACTCTTTGTTATTCCTGCGACAACCATGGGCACTGTTAGGCGTAGCGTGCTAATCGAACACCCAGACGGCCCAAAACTCATCGTTGGACCAAATGTAAAGTCGTGAATGCGGCTTAAAAACGGGGCGCTACCAGGATCCTTCTCTAGAAATTCGAAACTTTTCCCGAGATAAGGATAGCGTGCTAGGCGCGCGTCAAGCAGATGTTTTGGGGGAGTATATTGATCTCTCCAAAGACGGATTTGATCAGAAAAACTCTTCAATTCTGGACGCTTTGTTACATCTTGGTCATGTCCTACACAAGAAATAATGAAATCAGCTTCAAAAATCCCTTGACTGGTTTGAATTTCAACCCGTTTTTCTACTGATTTAGCATCTTTCCAATCTGAATTTGTGTGAAGTGTAAAGTTGGCATACGCGTTAGCCCTTTGCCAAGTTTCCGGTGGCATTCCCATCCTAGTGTTCAGAATGTAATGCATAAAACGCCATCTTGTTGCATCGTCTAGGTCTCCAAAATGCCTCAAAAACCCAGCAGTTATGCACCACCTATAGACTTGTTGACGTCTGTGCGTATCGCGTCGACAAAACATATGCACATCAGCTCCCGCCTCCAAAGCGCATATGGCATTGTCGCCAGCGGTAGCCCCAACTCCAAGAATAGCTACTTTTTTTCCTTTCAATGAGTTGAAGTCAATTTTGTCGGCAGCTCTAGCACAGTGATTTGCTGGAAGAGCCGAAAGATATTTGGGTAACCACCAATGTCCTGTGCCGTCGTGACCTGTTGCCAGGACAACCCGCCTGGCATGGATCGTACGTCTTTCACTGTTTTTCTTGAGACTAATTTTAAGGCAATTATTAGAGGGTGCTATATTGAGAAGTTCTGTTTGATTTTCTATTGAAATATCCAGTGTCTCTTTCACCCAGCCTAGATAGGAAATCCAATGCACGATGGGAACGAATATCAGCGCCTCCCAGGAGGAGTCACCGAAGCAGGCTCGGTGCCAAGATTCGTAGGTTAGATGTGGAATACCCATGTCTGGCCCCGGATAGTGCTTAGGCGACCTGATAATTGGCATTCTTCCATGGCTATTCCATATTCCTTCTGAACCTGCAGGCTCTTTGTCAATAACGAGGATATTACTGACCCGTTCCTTAATTAAAAGTCCTGCTATGGCTAGTCCTCCTTGTCCAGCTCCCACTACCAGGACATCAATCATCTCTCCTCCGTCAGGGGCAGAAGTTTTTGGCATCCATTCAGTTTCAGGGTGTCTCAATCTAAAAACATCGGCTTTTGCCAACGCTGCGAGAGCTTGTAAACGGGTTATCCAATCTGGGAGCGGTGGCGCATAACTATCAGCGCCATTAATAGGTTTAGATTCAGTATCGGTCCAGCGTGTTATAATCGCTTTTTTTGATGGTTCTTGTTGCTCCATTCTATCCCCGAATTTTTGGAAAGAGAATATATTGCCAGGGGTTTGGAAAGGCGCCACAGTTAACTTCTATCACCGTGGGAACTGATTCTTTTATCGCCTCTTTTAGGGTGATCTGGAGCTCGTTAGGGGATCTGGCTTTTAGACCCTTGGCCCCAAACGTCTCAGCTAGTTTTTTAAAATCAGGATTTGTTAGGTCGGTGGCTATTGTTCGGCCAGAGAAGTTTTCTTCTTGCATTCGCTTTACGTTTCCAAATGCGCCGTCATTGAAAACTATGGAAATTAGGGGGATATTATGGTGGACTGCAGTAGCCAATTCCTGGATATTATACATAAAACCGCCGTCGCCTGATATCGATATAACGGGAACTTCAGGTTTAACTATTTTTGCTCCGAGGCCTGTTGCTAAGCCCCAGCCGAGAGTCCCTTGATAGCCCGTGGATAGGAAAGTTCTTGGTTTATAGACCGGAAATGCAAATCTCGACACGTAACCTATTTGTGTTAGTTCATCAATAAAAATGCCATCTTCTGGAAGTTCTTTGCGGATGACTTGAAGGTAGGCAAGTTGGGGTGCTAAATTTACCGAATACTCTTTTATAACATTTGCTTTTATTTCGGAAATTTCTTCCAGGCGAGTTGATCTATGCTTATTTATTAATTCCAAATGTTTTATTAAAAGAGCTGTTGAGTCTTCGGAGTGAGCAAAAATTTCTATATCTGTTGGCCCATTCCTCCCTAATTCATCTTGATCAATATCGATGTGAATAATTGTTAGTTCTTTATCGGTCCCCCAAGTCATGCGCTGCGGTTGCAATCGAGTGCCCACGGCTAAAACTGCGTCTGTATTTCGCCATAGTGCGTGGCCTTCGGGCATCCCACAGGCAAGAGGATGTCTACTATCTAAAATACCCTTTCCATTTCTAAAAGAGATAACGGGCGCGGTCAGTAATTCTGCCAATTTTTTGATATTTACAGCAGAATTGATTGCACCGCTGCCGACAAAAATTAATGGGCGTTCTGCCTTTGCAAGTATTTTAGCAGCTTGCATAATCTTGTCTTCATCAACTATTGGCGTCAAAGTTTTGGAGATATATGTATTGCTGGGGGTTGCCTTCTCTGCCCAAATGTTTTGAGGAACTTCTATTGATATAGGACCAACCCGACCCGTAGTTAATTGCTTAAAGGCCTCGCAGGTCAGTTCTGAGGCGTCCTCAGCTTCGTTAATTCTCGCGGCCCATTTTGTAAGGCCGCGGGCTATGCTCAATTGGTCGGGAATTTCGTGCAATAAACCATGCCCTTTGCCAATAGCACCAGAAGGTATTTGTCCAGTGAGTGATAGAACAGGTGCGTTGACGGCAAGCGCAGTAGATAAAGCTGCGGTAGTGTTTAAAAATCCTGGTCCCGGCACGACACAGTAAGCTTGGGGGGTACCCGTTGCCATAGCAGCTCCCAGTGCCATATAGGCGGCTCCTTGTTCATGTCTAGTATGAATTGGTTTTAACTTATTCGTTTTATCGAAGAGTACATTGAAGAAATCATCATTTTGTACGCCGGGGAGACAAAATAAATACTTAATTTTGTGCTCAACTAGAGCATCGATTATAACGCTTGATACACTATGTTTATTCATAAATATATTTCCACCTTTAATTAATTATAGGTTGGCTCTATTTCTTTTTTCCGCTGCCTGCCAGTTTTAGTTGTGATCCGCGTTCGTAGTGCCGTATTACTTCGTTTACATCAATGTCTCCAGTTCGTTCATTCAATGCCGCATGATAAATTTCGCGGGCGGCATTTACGACTGGTAAGGTAACTCCCGTTGATATCCCAAGTTCGGCCGCCTGCCTGATATCTTTATGCATTAGGCCAAGTGTAAAACCCTGGACAGGTTTATCATGTGCTAAGACAAACTTTGGTAAAGTTACGTCAGTGGCAAAATTGCGCCCAGAGCTTTTATTTAGTATTTCGGCACAAAGGTCTGGCTCAATTCCGTTTTTTGTTGCCAAGGCTAGGGCTTCAAAGGTAGCCAATCGGTTGGTCGCATTTAGCATGTTATTAGCCAACTTCATGACATGACCAGTTCCAACGCCACCGGTTCTAAAAATATTGGGGCTAACAGCTTCTAAGGCAGGCATTGCTTGGCCCACAGCATTATCGCTTCCACCAACCATAATAGCAAGCGTTCCGGCCGCAGCGCCTGCCGGCCCCCCCGATACGGGTCCATCGATTAATGTTATTCCAGTTGGCAACTGTTCCGCTATTTCTCTCGTAACTACAGGGTCACCGGTAGTCATGTCACAAATAATACCGCCTTTCATCGAAGATGTGAGCCCTTCCGGTCCTAAGACGACATCTCGTACTTCATTGGAGGTTGGCAGGCACAGAAATATCACATCTGCCTTTACTCCGAGGTCGTAGACTGAATTTGCCGTTTCTGCTCCCAGCTCGGAAAATTCTTGGCGTAGCTTTTTAGATAGGTCGAAAACGATAATTTCGTGAACAAGGAGCATTCGCTTTGCAATGGCGCCCCCCATGTTTCCAAGTCCAATATATCCAAATTTCATAGACAATACTCCCAATTGACGGATTAGTCGGTAGCCCTGTTATTATTGATAGTTTGAGTAAAACCTAAAGAATAGTATTGTTCATTTATGATCAGACAGATGATCTTTTAGAATGGTCGTTTACCAGAGAAATTATTAAGGAAAGTATGGGTGAAGTAAGATCAAAAAAAATAAACGACCTCGATGACGGTATATTGTTAATAGGGTCGAAATTGCGAGCGCAACTTATATAAGGTGAGTGGAAAACTAAAATGGACGAAGGGCAAGCTCGAAAAAAATTTGAGGAAGCGGTGGCTAGCTATAGCCAGGAATTTGGGTCTTTCTTCATAGCAAAATTAATGGGACTTGAGATTTCATATCAGCATGATGCTTGTCTGATACATTTTCCTGTTTTGGATTTTCTATTTAATCCTCAAGGAACCTATCATGGCGGTATGTTGGCAACCGTAATGGATATCTCCATGGGGCATCTCATTAACCATGATTCGAAGAAGCCGGGATTTACTTTGGAGATGAAAAATCAATTCCTTCGTCCATTAACCATTGGTCCGGCTAGCTGCAAAGGCCAATTTCTTCGGCGAGGCAGGTCTATCAGTTTCTTAGAGTCCAAAGTTTGGGATGCGAACGAGAAGCTAGTAGCGCACGCTACTTCTACTTGGAAAATGGGCGAATAGCGCTCATATCATTTTCTTTTGTAAATGCATACAAAGTAAATTTCCAATCTAGAATTAAAACTGATTTATGCCCGCATTAAAAAGGTTTATCTCCTTTTATAGTGACCCTATAGCCTGACCGAACTTGCGGATAATAGTCCCACAGGGCCAGGTGTTGGACGCATCTATTATCCCAGAATGCAATACTATGGGATTGCCATTTAAACCGAACTTGATAGTCAGGTTTTGCGCAATGAGAATATAAAAAAGAAAGGATTCCTTCACTTTCTTCTCTGGGTAATTCATTGATTCTTGTCGTAAAAGTCTTATTAACGAATATTGATTTTTTTCCCGTTATGGGGTGTGTCCGGATTACTGGATGGATATTTTTCGGATAGCTAATATTTGCATCGTCATGATCCTTGTTATTATATCGACCTCTATAAACCTGTTCCCCCGAGTGGGTTGCCGTGAGTCCGCCTAAATAATTTTTCATTCTATCGCTGAGAGAATCGTAAGCAGCTTCCATGCTGGCAAAGAGAGTGTCACCGCCGCTTTTGGGAACTTCCCACAAGTGTAAAATGCTTCCCATAGGGGGCTCTTCATCGCATGTTACGTCTGAATGCCAGTTTTCTCCAGCAACGTGCTTAGAATTTTTGTCTGCGTGTACTATTAGAATTTCTGGATGCCCTGGGGGAGGTGGAGACCCTGGGTGAATATGTAATTCGCCAAACAGCCGTCCAAAATTTTTGTGTTGCTCGATATCAACATCCTGGTCCCTAAAAAATAACACCGAATGTTCCATCAGCGCATCGTGTAATTCCTGAAATTGTTGGTTTCCAAGTGCTTTGGTGAGGTTAATGCCAGTTACCTCTGCACCTATTCTAGGGGTTAAAGGAGTTACTTGGATGTCTTCATATTCCATGCGGAAATCCCTTTTGGTATAAAAATCTGGGTGGTCGATTGAATCGAGACGTTACCGATCCTCGATACACTCCATCAAGCGAGCAAATATAATTTCACATATAAGATGCTTAGGAAACCCAAAACCGTGCAAAACTTGTTTTAGGCTAAAAGGAGGATTGCTTATGAGCACGAATGGTAAGGCTGGGATGCTGACAGGTGTACGCGTGTTAGATATGACACAATTCGAGGCTGGTCCATCATGTACGGAAACATTGGCTTGGATGGGAGCGGAAGTTGTCAAAGTAGAAAACCCTAAAGGTGGCGACGCCGGACGGTACGCAATTTCGGAAAAACCTGGGATAGATTCTTTTTATTTTATGCAATTTAATTCGGGCAAGAAAAGCATCACATGCAATTTAAAGAATGATGATGGTGTTGCATTGGTTAAAAAATTAGCTCGAGAGGCGAATGTTTTTATTGAGAATTTTGCTCCGGGTGTAGTCAAACGTATGGGGTTAGATTATGAATCGCTCAAGAAAGAAAATCCCAACATAATCTATGCTTCGGTTAAGGGATTTGCTGAGGGTAGCCCTTACGAAAATTTTCTGTCTTTTGATATGATAGGGCAGTCCGCCGGGGGGGTCTTAAGTATTACGGGGGAACCTGATGGAAAACCTTGTAAGCCTGGTGTCACCCTGGCCGATACCGGGACTGGTATGCTTATGGCTGTCACAATTCTTGGAGCCTTATATAGACAGCAGGCAACGGGGGAGGGGGAGCATCTTCAGCTGGCGATGCAGGATGCAATGACTCAATATAGTAGACTGGCATATGCATATAGAGATTTAAATGGAACAGCTGCACCAAGGGCGGGACCTCGGTCGTTTTCCCCCGGCAATGCTCCAAACGGTATTTTTCCCTGCAAGCCGGGAGGTAAGAACGATTATGTATTTATTTTTACTACCAGAGCAGGAAACCATCATTGGGAGCGTCTGTGCAATTTGATAGGTCGGACAGAATTAATCAATGATCCTAGATTTGTCGGTCCGCAGGAAAGAGCGGATAACGAAGAAGCTCTTGATGAGATATTAACCACATTCACTAAAAAATATACAAAGCGCGAAGCGATGAAATTGATTGGTGAATGTGGGGTGCCTTGCGGCGCGGTCTTAGATGTTGCGGAACTGTATGATGATGAAGATTTAAATGCTCGAGGCATCTTTCAGAAGATGAAACATCCAGAACGAGGCGAGTATAAGATGCCCGGTTGGCCGGTTAAGGTTGGTGGAGGCCATTTACCTATTCCTGCGGCGCCGCTACTGGGTGAGCATGTAGATTCGATACTAAATGAATGGCTGGAAATGGATCCGGTCGAAATTGAGAGGTTACGGAAAAATGGGGCAGTTTAGTTTTGCTAAGTAAACCCAAAACCGTGCAAAACTTGTTTTAGGCTAAAAGGAGGATTGCTTATGAGCACGAATGGTAAGGCTGGGATGCTGACAGGTGTACGCGTGTTAGATATGACACAATTCGAGGCTGGTCCATCATGTACGGAAACATTGGCTTGGATGGGAGCGGAAGTTGTCAAAGTAGAAAACCCTAAAGGTGGCGACGCCGGACGGTACGCAATTTCGGAAAAACCTGGGATAGATTCTTTTTATTTTATGCAATTTAATTCGGGCAAGAAAAGCATCACATGCAATTTAAAGAATGATGATGGTGTTGCATTGGTTAAAAAATTAGCTCGAGAGGCGAATGTTTTTATTGAGAATTTTGCTCCGGGTGTAGTCAAACGTATGGGGTTAGATTATGAATCGCTCAAGAAAGAAAATCCCAACATAATCTATGCTTCGGTTAAGGGATTTGCTGAGGGTAGCCCTTACGAAAATTTTCTGTCTTTTGATATGATAGGGCAGTCCGCCGGGGGGGTCTTAAGTATTACGGGGGAACCTGATGGAAAACCTTGTAAGCCTGGTGTCACCCTGGCCGATACCGGGACTGGTATGCTTATGGCTGTCACAATTCTTGGAGCCTTATATAGACAGCAGGCAACGGGGGAGGGGGAGCATCTTCAGCTGGCGATGCAGGATGCAATGACTCAATATAGTAGACTGGCATATGCATATAGAGATTTAAATGGAACAGCTGCACCAAGGGCGGGACCTCGGTCGTTTTCCCCCGGCAATGCTCCAAACGGTATTTTTCCCTGCAAGCCGGGAGGTAAGAACGATTATGTATTTATTTTTACTACCAGAGCAGGAAACCATCATTGGGAGCGTCTGTGCAATTTGATAGGTCGGACAGAATTAATCAATGATCCTAGATTTGTCGGTCCGCAGGAAAGAGCGGATAACGAAGAAGCTCTTGATGAGATATTAACCACATTCACTAAAAAATATACAAAGCGCGAAGCGATGAAATTGATTGGTGAATGTGGGGTGCCTTGCGGCGCGGTCTTAGATGTTGCGGAACTGTATGATGATGAAGATTTAAATGCTCGAGGCATCTTTCAGAAGATGAAACATCCAGAACGAGGCGAGTATAAGATGCCCGGTTGGCCGGTTAAGGTTGGTGGAGGCCATTTACCTATTCCTGCGGCGCCGCTACTGGGTGAGCATGTAGATTCGATACTAAATGAATGGCTGGAAATGGATCCGGTCGAAATTGAGAGGTTACGGAAAAATGGGGCAGTTTAGTTGTCATATGGTTGTTCAATATATTCGAATAAAAAGAAAACAGACAAGTTTTAGGAAGAATTAATAAATTAAAAATTATGAAAAGGGGAGAAGGTGTTGTGGCCCAGCTTACCGGTTCTGAAATCCTAGCAAAAGCACTTCGTAATGAAGGTGTTGCGGACTTATTTTTTTTAATGGGAGGTCCGATGCTTTTGGCCGAAGAATCGTGCATCAAAGAGGGAATTCGTCCGATAGATGCTCGACATGAGCAAGCGGCAGCCTTTATGGGACAAGCCTACAGCAGGTTGCTGAATAAGCCGAGTGTTTGTATGGCAGCGAGTGGTCCGGGGGTAACGAATCTAATAACTGGGGTGGCCAACGCTTACATTGATTGTGTGCCACTGGTTGCGATCGGTGGATCCAGCCCATTTAAGACATACGGCCAACAAGTATTTCAGGAGATAGATCAGCTTGGTATGATGAAGCCCTGTACTAAATGGGCTGAACGAATTTATACACTTAGACGTATACCAGAAATGGTAAACGTAGCTTTTCAAAAGGCGATGGCAGGAAAACCTGGACCGGTATATCTAGATTGCCCAGGTGACCTTCTTTATGAAAAAATTGATGAAAAGGAGGTCGATTGGGCTATATCCGGTCGAGCGTTGCC
>CAYFGZ010000071.1:0-17808 GCA_964342575.1 uncultured Nisaea sp.
GGTGTGCTTATGTATTATTGTTTGTTTTTTAAGATAGTTATTGAGGTTAATCTAGCAGAAATTGAAAATTTATAGTGCTATTATGTCAATAGGGCTGCGGATGGTCGGTAGTGCGTTTAATAATAAGACCTGTGATTTGACTACTAATAATGAGATTAACTAATTGAAAAGACATCGTGGAAAATTTGACCCTAAAAGTCATGCACCCTACGAGTTAAGTAGGTCAAGAATCGAAAATTTCATTAAATGCCCAGCATGTTTTTATTTGCAGCAGGTCCGAAAGATAAACTTTCCAAGCATACCGGGTTTTAATATCAACGAGGCTACAGATATTTTGCTCAAACGGGACTTCGATAGGTGCAGGCGCTTGGGGATCACGCATCCTTTTCTAGCTGCTCGGGGATATAGTCATCTGATTCCATTTAATCATGTAAATTTCGAACTTTGGACGCAGAGTCTGCATTTTGGTGCCGCAGGTCGGTTTCACACCATTCATAAGAAAACAAACCTTAAGATTGGTGGTGGTTTGGATGATGTGTGGATAAATCAAACGACTAATCAATTACATATCGTTGACTATAAAAGTACCTCTGTGAAAAGGGAAGGTACAGGGGTGACGCTGGATGATCCTTGGAAGGAGGGCTACAAACGTCAAATGGATCTCTACGTTTGGATAATGAGGCGTTTGGGCTTTGATGTTTCAGACACGGGTTATTTTCTATACTGTGACGGTGATCGTTTTACTGACAGCACTTTTTTGAATGCGAATAGCGCCACTATGAAATTCAAAATGTCACTCCTCCCGTATAAAGTTCGTCAATCCTGGATAGTGCCAACTTTATTTTCTATAAGAAAGACTCTCGAACAAGAGCATTGTCCTCTACATAATGATTATTGCGAATATGGGAAGTTTTTAAAGGCAGTAGCAGAACACTAATTTCTTATTTCAAATAAAAAAGCTTTAGCGTTAAAGTTCGGAATTATAGAAATACAAGACTTGAAATCAAACTAGATTAGTGGGGATTTGGCCGCTCACATATTTTAATTTAGAATACGGCGTCGCCTTTATTTTAAGAGAGACTACAATGGACACGGAAACTTTTAAATCGCGGAGTATAAACGTAACCTCCAAAAAGGAACTATCTCCGAAAGAGCAAGCATTCCAAAAGCGTATTGATCGAGGCGAAAAAATCGAACCTAAAGATTGGATGCCGGATGATTATCGAGAAAGTCTGATCCGGCAGATAGGTCAGCATGCACACTCAGAAATTGTAGGACAATTGCCAGAAAGCAACTGGATTACTAGGGCGCCGACTCTTGAACGTAAGGCCAATTTACTAGCAAAGGTGCAGGATGAGGCGGGGCATGGTTTATACCTGTATTGTGCCGCAGAAACTCTGGGTGTTAGCCGAGATACACTTTTCAATATGCTTCATTCGGGTAAGATGAAATATTCATCGATCTTTAATTACCCCACCCTCACTTGGGCGGATATGGGGGCGATAGGTTGGCTAGTTGATGGTGCTGCTATAATGAACCAAGTACCATTGCAGCGTGCGTCCTACGGCCCTTATGCGCGTGCTATGGTTCGAATTTGTAAAGAGGAGAGTTTCCATCAACGTCAAGGTTTTCAAATTATGTTGACTATGGCGAGGGGCACAATTGAACAAAAACGCATGGCTCAGGATGCACTTGATCGCTTTTGGTATCCGTCTCTAATGATGTTTGGTCCTCCGGACCAAGACAGCGTGCATTCTACTCAATCAATGGCTTGGAAAATTAAAATGCATTCCAATGATGAATTGCGACAGAAATTTGTCGATGAAACAGTACCGCAAGCTAAATTTTTGGGCTTAAATATTCCCGACAATGACCTAAGTTGGAATCAGGAAACGTGCCATTATGAGTATTCCCAGCCCGACTGGAATGAATTTTTTGATGTAATCTCTGGTAAGGGGCCCTGTAACGCTGAGCGTCTTGAAGCTCGCAAGAAAGCGTGGGATGATGGCACTTGGGTTCGCGATGGCATGCTGGCTCACGCTCGAAAGAAAAAAATACATAAATCCAAGGGGGAGGGGGCACAGTAATGAGCAGTTCAAAAGAATGGCCTCTGTGGGAAGTATTTATACGTGGACAACACGGAATGAGCCACCGCCATGTCGGATCACTACATGCTGTTGATTCCGAACACGCGATGAAAAACGCGCGCGATGTCTACACAAGGCGTAATGAAGGTGTGAGCATATGGGTGGTAGAAGCCGTTAATATAGCGGCCTCAAGTCCATCCGAAAAAGGGCCACTTTTTGATCCCTCGCGGGATAAGGTTTATCGTCATCCAACATTCTATGAGTTACCTGATGAAGCAGGGAATATATAGTGAATCCGCAGATGTGTCCTCTGTTCGAATTTCTCTTGCGTCAAGGTGACAATGCATTAGTTTTGGGCCATCGCACATCCGAATGGTGTGGAACCGCCCCCGCTTTAGAGGAGGATATCGCATTAGCAAATACTGCCCTAGATCTTATTGGTCAAACCAGGCTTTGGTTGGAATATGCTAGCCAGGTTGAGGGCGTCGGAAGGTCAGCGAACGATCTTGCATTCCTACGAGAATTTTACGACTTTCGGAATTTACTTGTACTAGAGTTGCCTAATGAGGGTTTTGATCGAACGTTAATGCGGCAGTTTCTGTTTGATTCCTTTCAGGTACCCTGGCTTGATTCTCTATTAACCTCATCTGATATTCGGGTTTCTGAAATAGCTTCAAAATCCTCTAAGGAGGCTAGGTATCATCGAGAACGATCTAAAGACACGGTCATCGCCCTGGGGGATGGAACAAAGGAAAGCAATGAACGGATGCAGCAGGCGCTCGATTATTTGTGGCCCTACATAGGAGAAATCTTCCTTGATGATCAAGTTGACCACACAATGGATGATCAGGGTGTTGCGCCACTACCATCAAGCCTTGAATATATTTGGATAGAAACCGTCAAACAAGTTCTTGAGGAAGCGTGTTTGGTGATACCACGGAGGGATTTTGTTCATACGGGTGGTCGAACAGGTGCCCGGCACACTGAGCATTTGGGACATATGCTTGCTACAATGCAGTTCTTGCAGCGTTCTTATCCAGGTGCAGTATGGTAGATGAGATATTAGCCACCACCGACGAAATTTGGGAATGGCTGGAAGTGGTCCCTGATCCCGAAATACCCGCTATTTCCGTAGTTGACCTCGGTATCATTCGGAACGTATCGATCGGTAAAGAAGGGGTAGAAGTTGTCATCACACCAACCTATTCAGGATGTCCCGCAATGAGTTTCATAGCTTCAGATATAAAGAGCGAGTTGGCCAGGCGGGGCGTATTTAAACTGACTATAAAAACGCAAATTGCACCGCCATGGACGACTAACTGGTTAAGCAGAAAAGGAAGGACGATGTTGGAAAGCTATGGGATCGCACCTCCTCAGGTGGGGGGAGGGCCAAGTTCTTGCCCGCAGTGTAAATCGACTGCCGTGGAAAAAGTTAGTCAATTTGGGTCAACACCTTGTAAAGCTCAATGGCGTTGCCAAGCTTGTTTAGAACCATTTGAATATTTTAAATGTATCTAGGACGAATATGATGGTGGAATTTCACCGACTGAGGGTTATGGATATTTATAAAACGATACGCGATGCCACTGTAGTCAGTTTGTGTCCCGAAAATGATGTGAATTTCGATTTTGTGCAGGGACAATATTTAACATTTCGACGGGTGTTTAAAGGAACGGAACTGAGGCGTTCCTATTCAATATGTTCTAGTAAAGACGAAATACTGCAGGTTGGGATAAAACTTGTGCGTGGTGGAGTCTTTTCAAGCTGGGCGAATTCCGAACTCGAGGTAGGTGATTTTATAGAATCCATGGCGCCTATGGGAAACTTTTATTTAAAGGCGGCAGAAGGTCAAGCATATTATTTGGCGTTTGCTGGGGGATCGGGAATTACTCCTATTCTTTCAATTCTAAAGACAGGACTGGCTGCAGAGCCAGAAGCACATTTTACCTTGGTGTATGTCAACAGAAATATCAATACGGTTATGTTCCGAGAAGAACTTGAAAATCTGAAAAATATTTATATGGAGCGCTTCAGGGTTATTCACATACTCAAAGACGATAGTCAGAATATTGATCTTTTTAAGGGTCATATAGATGCAGAAAAATGTGACCGACTTTTCGAATGCTGGATTGATGTCATAAATGTAAGCATGGCGTTTATCTGCGGGCCAGAGCCCATGATGCAAGTGGTTTCGAAAGCACTTGAGCAGCACGGATTGAATCGGAATAAACTACGGCGTGAGTTTTTCACAAATACGCAGCTAGGCAGATTGAAGAACCGAATGAAGTGTCCTCCAAATTTGGAAACAGGGACACAGGGCCAGGTAATCATAGGGGGTGAAACGCGCTCGTTAAAAGTGACAGCGGATAGCACCCTACTTCAAGCGGCACTTGACAATAATATTGATGCTCCATTCGCATGTTGTTCTGGTGTGTGCTCTACTTGTAAAGCTATGATTTTAGAGGGCGACGTCGAAATGATCTCCAACCACTCATTAGAAGATTATGAAGTGGAAGCGGGTTTTATTCTTACGTGCCAGTCCTACCCCGTATCCGATACAATTGTGTGGGACTATGATAAGGCTGGTCATTAAAACAAAAAAAGGGAGGCTATTATTAGTTGCAAACTATAATATCGTTTAGCCATTAATTCTTTTTATTGCGGGGCCTGACCTGGGGCTATTCTTTGGGCCTCTGATCGACGACTCGTCGCGCCTTTCCTTGAGATCTTTCTACACTTCCTGGATGACCCACGTTTATGGAAACACTAATCCCGATTGTATCTTTGATCTTTTGTGTCAGTCTATCACTCAATTCTTCAACGTTATGCGTTGCGATTGAGCTGGGCATTGCTTCCACGAGCAGTTTCATTTTGTCCATAGGACCGTCTTTAGACAATTCTATCTGGAAGTGTGGGGAAAGTGCAGGGGTCTCTAGCACAAGTTCTTCAATCTGAGTTGGGAATACATTCACACCCCTTAATATAATCATATCATCGGATCGGCCGGTTACTTTTTCCATCCGTCGCATGGAGCGTGCAGTTCCTGGCATAAGGCGTGTTAAATCTCTGGTGCGATAACGGATCATTGGTAGGCCTTCTTTAGTAATTGTCGTAAAAACCAATTCGCCGACTTCGCCATCTTCCAAAACTTCACCGGTTTCGGGATGGACCACTTCGGGATAAAAGTGGTCTTCCCAGATGTGAAGGCCATCTTTTGTTTCAACACACTCATTGGCTACACCAGGTCCAATAATTTCTGATAGGCCGTATATATCTACAGCATGCATATCGAATGCTGACTCAATTTCTCGTCGCATGGAGTTGGTCCAGGGTTCTGCTCCAAATATTCCAATCTCCAAGGAAGTATCTCTTGGATCAAAGCCAACTTTTTTGAATTGCTCCAAAATATTGAGCATATAAGAAGGAGTAACCATTATCGTTGATGGTTTGAAGTCGCGGATCAAGTTTACTTGTCGGTCCGTCATGCCTCCAGATATAGGTACCACTGTACAGCCAAGCCGTTCGGCTCCGTAATGGGCGCCTAGACCACCAGTAAAAAGTCCATAGCCGTATACAATATGCACAATGTCCCCGGCTTTTGTGCCACTAGCGCGCATAGATCGGGCAACCATGTTAGCCCACATCTCTAGATCGTTTTTAGTATATCCCACTACTGTAGGTTGCCCAGTTGTTCCCGATGAGGCATGGATCCTGATAATTTCTTCGCGGGGTACCGCAAAAAGTCCAAACGGATAATGAGTCCGTATGTCTTCCTTGTAAGTAAATGGGAATTTTGAAAGGTCTGATAGTGATTTTAGGTCATCTGGAGCAACTCCTACGTCATCGAAACGTTGACGATACATTACGACATTTTCATAAGCATGACGCAATGACCACTTCATTCTTTTCAATTGCAGGTTGCGTATTTCATCTATCGAAGCAATCTCAATCGGGTCTAGCAATTTTCTGTTGGGGTTCAAATTTCGCATAAAAATCTTCCGCTTTATTCGTCAAAAAGTCGCCCACGTATAGCGCGTGAATAACCTCGAAACTCGGCAATTACGAGTTTATGTTGGTTGGCCACTGTTACATCGTAGATTCCATTTTTGCCAACTAGGCTTACCTCTCGTGCCCGGGCTGTAAGTTCATCATTCAGAACTGCAGGCCTTATGTATGTTATCGTGTTATGCTGCGCTACTGTTGCTTGGTTTCGGCTGTTGCAAGCAAAGGCAAAGGCGCTGTCGGCTAACGTAAAAATGATTCCGCCATGGCACAAATTGTGGCCATTTGTATGGTGTTTTTTTACGGTAAGTAACAGTGTAGCTTTACCTTCATCGACCTCGTCTATTTTTACGCCGATCCATTGGCTAGAGTTATCGTTTTGCCACATTGCTGTGGCAGATTTTTCAGCTCTTTCTTTTGGTTTCATAGTCGCCTTTCAATTGGTTGGTAAATAAAGTAACAATTGGGCACCGCATTTTTTTAAGTATTATAAGATCTCGACTTAGAGTGTCGACCGCTTGATCTATTTTGGTTGTATGAAGTCGATTTTTGGCTTTTGTTTGAAAATAATTCCAGACGAGAGGAATAATTTAAGTGTTGTCGAAAAATTAACGTTACTTTTTGATCTTAGCAAATCTAATTAGATTACTGGACTAAATCATTAACTAATGGCTAGCAGTAATTATGCCGTTGTTCGAACCTATTGTTAAGGGTGCCCAATTTGTAGATCGAACGAAGTCGGGTCGTGGATTTTCTATGTCTCTTGGGTGGTTCGTGCATTTATTAAAACAGAAAAAAATTTGCCAACGGTCCTCTGACGAAAGGTTATGGCCTGATGCGTGTAGCAAGTTGCAGTGAAATATTGCGGCTGTTCCAGCGCCACCGATGATTGGCACAGGATTGGGAAACTGTTTCATATACTTTTTCATGTCAGATGTTCTCGCAACCCATAGCTTGTAAGCGGTGGAGTCATCCCAACGAGGGGTTGATCGTCCCTGCTTGTGACTGCCAGGTAGGACGTACATACATCCATTGAGCGGCGTTGCTTCTGTGAGTACCACTGTCATCGTGGTCATATCGGGCTCTTTTATCCCATCCAGGTGCCAGCTGTGGAAGTCTTGATGCCACGGCCATGCGGACCCTTCGATAGCCGACTTCATATTGAGTTTACTATGATGCATATACACATTGTCGTCGCCAAGGCACTGCTGCGCGGTTTTAAGTATTCGTGGTGTGCGTGCGGCGGCACGAAATGCGGGTGAAGCGGTATCACCACTTTCTTCGTGAAGGCGGAACATAATTTTTACAGTTTCGTCCTCGCCTTCTCGCACGACCATATCAGAATTTATTTTCGAGACGCGTTCCACCTCTCGTCGCAATATTTGTACTTCTTGAGGGTCGAATAGCTCAGGAAATATAAGGAAGCCATCGCGCTCATATTGAGCAATTTGTTTGGGATTAAGTTCCATTGGTGGTGCCTTTATCTAGATGAACACAGAAGTGGTGCACAATCGTTACGCCTTTTCTACGAAGTAGAGAGTTTAATCCATTTTTGACCAAAGTCAGGTGTGATACAAATATCGTTCAATAATATTCATTAAAGCAATTTACCAATAATTGAGAGAGTCGGATAGCATGTTTTATGTATCTAATTATACGGCAGATCCGTTTAATTTCATCCGCAGGCACTATTTATAAGTTATACAGTGTGCTCCAATCGCTATATTAAATGAAATTATGTACATTAATAAAACTTATATTGTATAGTAATTGCTAGTCGTTTGCTGGAAAGTTTAATGGATGAACGATAGCTTTTGGCAAGAAGTCAGTTTTATGATATGGCCTCTCCCGTCAAATTAAAACTTTCCGTTTTTTTATTAACCCAAAGACGCAAAAGTCCTTTAAAAAAATCCACTTAAATGTTCTCACGGAGTTCTGCCGGTATTAAGGCGATTGGAGAAGTAGGTTGAAAGAATACCGGTTAGAGGTATTGTTATAGGATTTTATTTGGTCGTTTTCTCCTTCTTTTTAAGGTCTGGGATTGATTAAAAATTGGTGATCTAAACTTGTTTATTGGGAGGTTCTTCAATGCACACGAGTAGTGATAGAATGTTGACGACCCATATGGGTAGTTTACCCCGCCAGGATAGATTGGCTCGTTTGTTAATTGATCAGGATAACGGTCAAGATGTTGATAAAGATATTCTTATGGATGTTTGTGCCAGAGCAGTTGGCCGAGTGGTGAAACTGCAACTTGAGAGCAATATAGATATAGGAAATGATGGGGAGCAACCTAGAGTTGGGTTTCAAACTTATGTTAGTTCACGAATGAAAGGTTTTGGAGGCGAAAGTAGGCGGCCGGAGCCAAGCGAAATGAAGATATTTCCTCAGTGGGCTAAAATGATAAAGTCTCGGCGACCGCCTGAAGCAAGAATGTATAATGCACCGGCGGCCATTGGGAGAATTAGTTATGATAATATGTCGGGTATTGAGGAAGAATGTGCTTTATTTGAATGGGCTCTGAAAGCAAACAGCAAACAATTTACGGAATGTTTTATGACCGCCGCTTCTCCAGGAATTATAGCAACGTCTATGATCAACCAATATTATTCTAGTCACGAAGATTATTTGTTTGGTTTAGCAAAGGAGATTGGCAAAGAATATCGTTATATTGTTGATTCGGGTTTTTTATTGCAGATTGATGCTCCAGACCTAGCAATGGAACGCGCTTGTTTTTTTCAAAACCATTCACTCGATTCATTTAGAAAGTTAGTTTGCTTACATGTTGAGGCAATAAATATTGCACTGGAAGGCATTCCGCCGGAAAAAGTGCGGCTTCATTGCTGTTGGGGAAATCGAGATGGTCCGCATACCGAAGACGTTGCTTTAAAGGATATACTGACTTTACTTTACGAAGCCCGTGTTGGAGGGCTTTGCTTGCCATTCGCTAATCCACGACACGCGCATGAAATTGAGCTGCTCCGGAGCACTAAATTACCGCCGCATATGATATTAGTGAGTGGTGTTATAGAATCCACAAGTAATTACGTGGAACATCCACAGGTCGTAGCTGAACGCATTATCCGTTCGATTAATGCTGTGGGCGATAAAGAACGTGTTGTCGCCGGGGTGGACTGTGGTTTTGGAACATTTGCCGGTTATTCATTAGTTGCAGATGATGTAGTTTGGGCAAAATTGGAATCTTTAGCGATAGGAGCATCCATGGTTAGTGAAGAGTTTTGGCGTTAGATGTTTTTTACTAGTTTTGCGATACTGTTAAAATCTAGTCCCAAATTTATTAGTATAAAATGAATATGTAGCGGGCCATAGCTTAATTATTGTAATATCTAGTGAAAGTTGGATGTTAGGCATTGTCGGTGGATTATAGCGAGGTTGAAATGGATGATCGAGTATTGGTTACGGGCGGTTCTAGGAATATAGGTCGCGGGATATGCGAACGGTTGCAGAGTGATGGGATTCAGGTAATTCAGCTGGACTGCTTAAAGCCAGAGAACCCAGATTCAGCTGAGTTTATCGAAGTTGATCTGTCTGACCGAGTGGCCACGAGTAAAGTTCTTTCTGAGATAACGAGCAATTATCTGATCACCAGGGTCGTCAATAACGTTGGGATTTCCGTAGTAGCGAAAGTTGAGGAGGCATCATTAGATGATTTTGATCGAGTTTTGCGGCTTAATACAGAGGTAGCATTGCAGTGTGTGCAAGCTTTAGTTCCACAAATGAAAGAAGTGGGGTTTGGTCGTATCGTTAATATTGCCAGCAGGGCAATTGTTGGGATACCAGAGCTCTCTGTCTATGCTGCAAGCAAATCAGCAGTGGTGGGCCTTATGAAAACCTGGGCCATGGAACTGGCTGGTTATGGTATTACTTCTAATGCTGTAGCTCCGGGACCGATAGATACTGATATGCTGCGTGGAGCGTATACGCCAGAAGTTTATGACCAGACGCGACTTGGTGTCCCCGTTGGACGTTTTGGTAATCCGGCTGATATAGCAAATGCAGTCAGTTTTCTGCTTGATGAAAGGTCAAGTTTCGTTAACGGACAAGTGCTACATGTCTGTGGCGGAATGTCGATAGGAAGGGCTGGTTAAGGCTGGATTACACTTCACCTTCATTTTTATCCATTTTTCTATTTCACTATTTTGGGGTGTAGAGGAGTCTAATAATACTTTTTTTTTAATATATATAATATTAGTGGCTTCGATAAATTTTCTCACTTTTTTGTCACACACCAATACCACAAGACACTGCAAGTTCCTGATCGGATGCTGTAATTTAAAGGGTCGTCTAGCTCCTGTAATGCTTTGTGAAAGCCAGGAATGTTTTCTCACTTTGCTAAGGAGGGTCAAGAAAGCTAAACCCAAGCAGCCGAATGGGTGCCTACTGGTACCGGCCCAGTATGCCAATGTGGAGAAGTTTCCGACATCAATTCCGGTGATTTTACGTGAAGTACGTCACCCCATGGAGAGCCATGGATCTCTAGCAAATCAGAGATATCCTTTTCCTCGGGGTTCTTGGTAGATAGTCCGTCAATCCTTCCGAGTTCATTTATCCAGCGCCCGGTTTGGGCTAGAGAAACGCGGACCATCCATGAGCCTCCCTCCACAGCGCGGCGTCTAAGCGCCACCATTGCTCCAAAAGCAGCAAGGTAACCTGTACCATGATCTAGCGCCTGACAGGGAAGAGGGTGGGGCTTGCCAGTGCCGGACGCTATCATCCCTTCGTATACAATCCCGCTTGCACTTTGGGTAAGACTGTCGAAACCACGCCACCTACTCCATGGGCCTTTATGTCCATAAGCGGAAAGAGTGACATAAACGATACCTGGCTTTAGTTCCGCCACTTCCTCTGGACCGAAACCGCGCCCCGCGATGGTTCCGGGACGATAACCCTGGACGAAAATATCCGCATCGTAAGCCATCTCCCGTAATCGTTGGCTATCAGATGCCAGACGTAGATCAAGAAAAGCTGACCGTTTACCGAGGCCAGTGTCAATCACTAACGGCTCTAGTAATGGCAAATGAGCTGCCCCTATCCGAATTACTTGAGCCCCATGTGAAGCAAGTGTCCTACCGCAAACTGGGCCGGCGATCACCTTAGTAAGATCTAGAACTTTCACCCCTGTCAGTGGGCTGTCTCCAAACGCTGGAAGGGGAGTAGGTGGCGCGTCACCAATTTTTGAAACCTCGATCAGCGGTAGTTTTGATAAAGCCTGGGCTTGAGGGTGTGACGACCACTCTTCTGGTGATCGAATTAAAGCAACACACAGTAAATCCTCCCGGCAACGTGTCTCAAGCTCCAGTCCGTCCCAATCAGCAACAGCCTGCCGCACCTCTGTGGGGTTGTTTGAACAACCTAGAACTTTAAGTACACCGTCCCGCAAATGTGGAAACTGGCAATGCAGTTGTATCCAACGGTTATCCCGCGTGCGGTAATAGCCAGACGCGGGTGCCCAAAACGTTTCACGAGGTTTATCAATAATACGAGTATACTTTTCGCTACAAAATGCTACAGCAGCATCTTGGAGATTTATAGAGACGCGCTGGCGTCTACCGGTTCGCGCGTACCAGAGCTCAGCAGCTGCAAGCGATGACGCCCCAATCGTTGCAGCTGCTACTGTACCTAAACGAAATATCGACGATAAAACCGGATCCTTGCCAGTTATTGTAATGTTAGTAAGCGCCTCAGCATCGCTGCCAGCCATTTGCCAAAGGCTTTTAAGGGCTTCCTTCGGAGCTGGACTAGTTGTATTTACCATCAACTATCCTCATTCAATAAAGAAATTTATGTAAGCTATAGATAACATAATACTTTTCAGAAGTTTAAGACTACTTTGATATGAAATCTTTTAACAACTGCACGCAAATGTATTATTGTCTGCTTCCATTTCTTCGCATTAGGGTGATATTTAGTCAGGGTTGGAAATGCATAAAGTTGTTGTTGTAGGCTGTGGGTTATTTGGCAGCGCCGCAACTCGTCATTTGGCGGAAAGAAGTGCTGGTATTATATGTGTTGGACCTGATGAACCAAAAAACCGTAAGACCCATAACGGGGTGTTTGGTAGTCACTATGACGAAGGCCGTATGACTAGAGTAGTCGATCCGGTGGTCAAGTGGGCTATTTCTGCAAAAAATTCGATAGATCGTTATAATGATATCGAAACCAGGAGCGGTATTAAGTTCTTCAATCCGTCTGGTTATCTTGGTATTGGCGAGCCCAAGTCAGATTATAACGACCGTTACGCGGCTGCTGGTGTTTTAGTTGGTGCGGCAACTAAGAAACTTAGTGCAGCTCAAATTCGATCTAAATTCCCATTTCTATCGATTAATGATAATGCCGACGGGCTGTTAGAGACTGGAACGGCAGGGCATATAAGCCCTCGCTCAATGATCCGTGCCCAAAGCAAACTCGCCGAGGAGGCAGGTGCCAGTTTTATTCGGGATGAAGCCACGAAAATTCATAATACTACCAGCGGTATCGAGGTTGAACTTGCTTTGGGGGAAACTGTTAAAGCGGAGAAGGTCCTAATTGCAACGGGAGGGTTCACATCTGCTTGTGGTTTGAGCCCAATCGATCTGAATTTACGTGTCTTTGGCCGCACAGTCGTCTTGGTTGGGATCGAGGGAGCGCTAATAAACACGCTTTCAGGAATGCCAACAATAATACATTGTAGAAGTGGCGCCTATATTCTGCCACCAGTTCTTTATCCAGATGGAAATACGTATATTAAGCTGGGTATTGGAACAGATTCTGATACCACATTTGAAAAAATAGAAGATCTCCAAGCTTGGTTTAAAGGGAAAGGTTCAAAAAAAAATAGAGTGGAGTTTACCGATTTTATTAAAAACCTGATGCCCGCTCTTAGAAACTGCAACAAATGGTACACAGATACTTGCGTTGTTACTCAGACGCCTACTGGATTGCCAATAATCGATTATGTTGATGGGAGAAAAATCGCTGTTGCTGTTGGCGGGAATGGCAAAGGTGCGAAGGGCGCAGATGAATGGGGAAAGATTGCAGTCGACCTAATCAGTTCTTAAACTTTACTTGGGATCTATTCCTACCAAAAAAGTTGACTAAGAGTAAACTCGTTGGCTGGAATGAAAGACTGAGACTAATGCCTTTAGGTCATTTTTTAAAACGTATCATTAGTGCAGACGGGCTAATTTATTGACCTATTAACCTTGTCCATGGTTAGCTGAAGCCCGGTATTTTTGGGAGAATCGCCTATGACCCTTGATATTCCAGTGATTGATTTGAGTCCGTTTCGAGGTGGCAGCGCCGGGGGTAAAGTGGAGGTCGCGCAAGCAGTGGCATCGGCTTGGGAAACAATTGGATTTCTTGTGGTAGAGGGGCACGGCGTCGATCCAGCGGAGGGTGCGGATCTTCATGCCAGCGCGTTGGCCTTTTTCGATCTTCCACTGCATGAAAAATTGACTGTTCGGCGACCGCGAAATGATCAAAACCGTGGCTATATTCCCTATGGTGAAGAGACATTGGCACGGATGCACGGTGGGGATACTCCGCCTGATTACAAGGAAGTATTCGCCATTGGACCCGATGATATTCCAGCGACGCCGTATTACACTGGATCGCTCGCCTATCCGGATTTCGCGCCCAACCTGTGGCCGGCAGAACCGGTCGCGCTGCGCCGTCATATGCTGATTTATTACGCGTCGATGGTTGAATTATCGAGGCTTTTGGCTCGGATTTACGCGGTTGCCCTGGATTTGCCGGAGGAGTTCTTTAGCAGCAAACTGCAACGGCATTCATCGCAATTGCGAATGTTGCACTATCCGGTGCCGGACCAACCGTTTTTGCCTGGGCAATTGCGCTGTGGTGCACATTCGGACTTGGGTATGACCACGATTTTGCGTAATGAGGCGGCGCCGGGTGGGCTAGAGGTGCTAACCTCTACGGGCGATTGGGTTGTGGCACCCGCAGCACCGAATACGTTTGTCGTTAACCTTGGAGATTTGATGATGCGTTGGAGTAACGATCGATGGCGTTCAACCCAGCACCGTGTTGCAATCCCGGAGACTGAAGAATGGAACCAAAGCCGGCGACTCTCGTTGGGGTTTTTCGTGGTGCCGGAATATGACGCGATGGTCGAGTGCGTAACGGGCACGGGCGGGGCAGCCAAATATCCACCAATCACTGTGCGTAGCTATCGGACCGGCCGGTTCGCCGCCGGTGCTGGAGTTCAACCAGTGGCCGAGTGATCGTGTCTGGTACAGTGTTAGCGTGACCTACTGTAAATAATTCTTCTAGGTGTTTACTGCCGGTGCTTTTGAGACTGTCGTTTGGTGATTAGGGAGAGGTTAGAAATTGGCCTGTTATCTGAAAAAAAAATTGGTAGGCTGCCAGTCTAAATCAACTGTTTAACTATAAACATCTACGTGTACTCTATAGTAATCCTAACAAAAGTTATGTAATTATTAACTGCCTAAATTTTCTTAATACTTATAAATTTTCTTCAACTCACTAGCTATGCAGGTAAAAATGTCAAATATGTCGTTTGAAACAGTTGTTATGACCCGCCGCTCGGTACGTGGATTTCAGAACAAAGAAGTACCCCAAGAAATATTAACCAAAGTGTTTAATATTGCCCGTTGGGCACCATCCGGTACCAACATGCAACCTTGGCAAACTTATGTCGCCTCTGGGGCCACAAGAAACTCCCTGCGTGCAAAAATGATGGCAGCCGTGAAAAACGGTTTGCCGCCGGATCAAGATCACAAAGTGCCGCAGAAACCCATCGGACAGGTGTGGAAAACGCGCCGCAGAGAATGTGCAGCAGTTCTTTACCGTGCGATGGATATTGCATGGGAAGACAAAGTAGCCCGGAGCGCAGCTGCATTCAGAAACTTCGAGCTCTTTGATGCACCCCATGTGGCCTTTCTATGTATGGATGAAGCGTTTGGATTGGGGCGCGCCTGGGACGTGGGTATGTATGCTCAAACGTTGATGCTTGCGATGACCGCTAATGGTCTCGCGTCTTGTGCACAAGGCACCATGGGACACTACCCGGAGTTAGTTCGCGAAACCTTTGATCTTGGACCAGAAGTGAAAGTATTATTTGGTCTAAGCTTTGGCTACGAAGATACATCTATGAAAGTCAATGCCGCACACACACAAAGAGCTCCACTAGAAGATACGGTTATATTTAAACGTTAACAGCCTCTAATCGGTTCCTTGCATGATTTTTTTTGGAGATCTCCTTTCTTTATTTTTAAAGTGTAAATTAAAGAGAAGGGACTAAACTTCTTGATTTCTTTATGTTTTTCAATATATTTCACGCAGGTCGGGGTATACCGTAGCGCTGGTAGCGCGTCCGTCTAAATCTAAATAAAAACAACGACTTAACTAAGAACTGTATATTAAAAATATAGTTGCTTAGTCAACACATAACAACACTTAACAACGTTAAGGGCTCTGAATGGGACGGACTAATGAGCATGCATTGAAGCAGGGTATCGTTGCACATAAAGAAGGAAAGCTTCAAGAAGCTGGGCGTCTATATCGCGTTATCTTGTAATCTCAGCCGCTACATCCAGATGCTAATTATCACTTAGGCCAAACCGTTTTTGCGGCAGTCCGGCCACCACCAGTTACCGCAACTATACCGTTTTGTCATGACTAATAGGCCTTCAACGATACCTGGAGTTTTCCAAAATCACCAAATTTAACCTCTGCATTTCCACCAGATAAGATTGGCTGTAGGACCGTCGCACTGCCCGTCGTTACAACCTGTCCACTTTTAATACCTATTCCATGGGTCGATAATTCATTGATTAACCAAACTAATGTCTCTACCGGATCAAAACGGCTTTCCGCCGGGTTTAACGGCATGGGACTCCCGTCATCCATTATCAACTCAATGGGAATTCCTAACAGATCTAAGTTACGCCAATCCTGGATAGCAGGCCCAACGATTAGTCCTAATCCCGCCGAATTATCTGCCACAATAATCAACCGTTCGTATTCTGTGTCTGGTATATGTTTACCGTCTCGAAAACGGGTCCCAACTAACTCTACAGTGAAAACAAGCGTAGCCCCGTCAATTACTTCATTCCTATGGTAAGGACTGGAGCTTGGAGGAAAAGATTTTTCCAGTCTAAAGGCAATCTCACATTCCAACGCCGGTCTGTGAACTTCCAACCTTGTAGGTAATTCTGTATTCCCAAAAAAACAATGGGATTCAAAAATCCGCCCAACCATTGGACCCGGAGAACCACCTACTTTCCAGCCGACAACCCGTTCGTTAATCAACTTTGCCATCTCAGTTTGAATAATGGCAGCCTCGGCCAAATCGTTCGGATATAAATATTTGGGCATTTTATCTATCACTGTGTAATTAGACCATGCGTCAGACAGGAGTTTTGCCGCCATTGTCACTTTATTTCCATTATCCCCCATTATTAGTCCAACCTCTCGAGATCCTAAAATCATTGGGTTACGCCGATGAACGATTATTTTTAAATTCGGAAACTTCAATCTGCCATATTTACAGCATCCGAACCGCGATAATAGACATCACGCTGGGCCTTGTCAGCGGCAGTGTGAAACGCAACAGCTGCTGGATCAAAATCATATCGTGGTTCTGGCTCTAGCTGAAAATTCCCGAACCGATCCGATCCACGAACAAGTGAGGCTGAATCGGTATTAGTTAAAACCTGACGTGCCGATGGTGATATATAGCGAATGCCAATGCCAATTCTTCTATCATTGCTTTTATTCGGATTAGATGCGTGGGCAAGTCGATAATCAAAAAGGGCAACTTCCCCTGGCTGCAATTCGAGACTTTCCGCTCGATTTTCGTCTATACCGAGAATTTCTTGACCTCGTGTCAACATATTATCTTTTTCCCATGTATCCACATGAGACAACGGCGCTGTCAAATGAGAACCCGGAAGCACCCGTAGACATCCACTTTTTTCGGTAGATGGTGAAAGAGCTAGCCATACGGAAACAAAATTCTCAGACTCTACACCCCAATAGTTGCTGTCTTGATGCCATGACACGTATTGCCTCGAATTTGCCTCCTTAATAAACCAATGAGTAGTCCAGCAGAGAATATCAGGGCCAATCAAATCTTCTACGATATTTAATATTTTTGGATGCCGAACGACATCGGATAGCCACTTAAATAAAAGATGACTTTTGAACCGATACGAGCCTTTAATCGGATCGCCAGATTTGGCCCTATTTTCGGTGAAAACTGGGCCTCGTTTACTTTCGACCGCTTCAAGTGAAGCTCTTAAGCTCCGCGCCTTATCGGAATCAAAGATTTTGATTGGAGAGTACGACCCTGTACGTTGATATTCGGAAATTATAGCGTCATTCAGTACTTTCCCCATCTGCACCTCCTGTTCCTAAATATCTTTAACTGTAAACTTATATCAGTTCGCTACGCAAGAGACCCTTCGTTAATCTTTTTCTCCACAATGCAGTTAAGCATGAAAATCTATGTAAAACAGGTTTTTTAAATTAACTGTTGTTAATCATTGTTAAGCGTAAGTATTTGTATTCAATAACCTTTTTTAGATGCCGGTTCATTTTGCTCCTTTCCGAAACACCGTCTTAGATAATTCAACTAAGTGCTTGATTTATGTGGGCTTTTTCCCTATTTATAGGATATCGGGGTGTAGCGCAGCCTGGTAGCGCATCTGCTATACATTGTGGAATATCAATCACTTAG
>CAYFGZ010000072.1:0-17461 GCA_964342575.1 uncultured Nisaea sp.
CGGACTTGTCATTCTGGGTGATAAACTTACCCCGCCAGCAATTGCGGGCATTATGATTAGTCTTCTAGCAGTGATGGCCCTTTCCACCGCTCGACAGGATTCAGGATTAAAAAGCCTGTTTACTTCCCTGTTTCGCAAAACCGCATTAATTGGAATTGCTTCTGGGTCTATGTTCGGAATCTCGGCTATCTCCTATCGGGCAGCATCATTATCACTAGGGGGCGAAGGCGTTGCTATCCAAGCCGCCTTCACGCTCGCTTGCGTTACCGTCCTACAGACTATGCTTATGTCGCTCTATCTCAAATTTAAAGAACCAGGAGAAATCGCTAACGTCATAACGAATTGGCGAATAGCGGGGCTCGTAGGACTGAGTGGCATGATCGGCTCAGCTTGCTGGTTTACGGCGATGACATTGCAAAATGCGGCTTACGTTCGTGCCCTTGGCCAAATTGAACTCGTCTTTACATTTATCGCGTCCTATCTATTTTTCAAAGAAAGGAGCAATATCAGCGAGCTAGTTGGCATTATAACACTTATCATCGGGATCTTAATATTACTTCTAGGGACCTAGGAATTATGACTTAAAAAGGTAAGGTAAGAATTATGGTAAAAGGTGTTTTTTCTCCTTCAATTGTAATTTTTTTGTGCTCCGTTACCTTTGCAATAAGGGAACCACTCGCATGTTTACTTTTAAGTCAATTGACGGCCACCCTATCTCTCTATCAGATTTTCGAGGCAAAGCGATACTAGTGGTTAACACCGCATCGCGTTGCGGTTTCACATCACAATATCAGGGACTACAATCCTTATGGGAAACATACAGAGACAAGGGCCTTGTTGTCTTAGGTGTACCCTCCAACGATTTTGGTGGTCAAGAACCTGGAACGGAGAAGGAAATAAAAGCGTTTTGCTCGATTAATTTTGATATCGATTTTCCGATGACAGAAAAACAATCTGTACGGGGTAAAAAAGCCCATCCGTTTTACTTGTGGGCCGAAAATGAGCTAGGTCCCCTGTCGAGACCTCGCTGGAATTTCTATAAAATTCTTATAGGCAAAAATGGTCAGGCCGTTGATTGGTTTGCATCAAGCACAACTCCTTCAGCCACAAAATTAATATCTGCCATACATCAAGTTCTAAAGAATCCTAAATAGGCTCTTATTGATTCAAACCTAAAATTATGCCTCCATACATTAGATGTTTTTCAAACTGGTATGTTTAATGACGATAAACCGCAAACAATTTTCCAATGCCACGAGTAATAAAAGTAATTGGAAAGAAGCAGCAAACGAGTTATCGACTCAGCTAAATGGGACAATGGGTACGCTTGGTGTTCTATACACATCAGAGAATCTAAGCGCCTTCTTAGAACAAATGCTCCATGAATTAAAATTAAATAGTGGCATAACAAATTGGATAGCAGCGGGAGGATACGGCACAATCAGCAGCGCTGGCGAATTCTATGGTGGAGATACCTCGACCGCCCTCATCCTCGATATACCAGACAGTGGCTTTAAACTTTTTTCTGGAGGCGCTCAAGTAGGCTTGAAATTGCTAGAGAAGGAGAAGACTTGGCTGGAAAAAGCTGTAATGCCTCTAGCAATCGTGCACGCCGACCCCCGAGGATCGGAATCCTTAGAAGCTATCGAAAGCCTGGCAAGAGAGACAAACAGCTTTCTAATCGGCGGTCTAACAGTCGCTACTGGCGAGAACCCACATATATCTACCGAAAAAAGTGAAAGTATCAGTGGTGTTCTGATTTCACCAGAAAGAGTTGAGATACTAACCGGTTTAAGCCAAGGTTGCACGCCAATTAGTGATGCGCATACTATTACAAAAAGTGAACTAAATATTATAATAGAAATAGATGAACGACCCGCCTTTGATGTCTTCATGGAAACGATTGGAAAGGAATTTGATGATAATCTTCGGCGGGTGGCGGGGCTAATTTTCATAGCCTTCCCTGTAGTAGGATCGGATACTGCTGACTATACGGTTCGCAATCTTGTTGGCTTAGACCCCGAAAATAAAATCATCGCTGTCTCTGAACGGGTCTCTGTCGGCGACCAGCTACTCTTCTGTCGACGGGATAACAAGACCGCTGTGACAGACATGCGGCGTATGACCGAAAACTTGAAAGAGAGAGTTGGCGACAAAAGTATTCGGGGTGGGATTTATGTATCTTGTGCTGCCCGAGGACCAAATCAATTTTCTGCACCAGAAAGAGAATTAGATATTATTTTTAACACTTTAGGTGATTTTCCAATAGCTGGATTTTTTGCTAACGGGGAAATAAACCGCGATAAGTTATACGCATATACCGGCGTACTTACCCTTTTTGTTTGAAGGCAAGGGGCTTTTCGTATTTTTACTTTATTACCCAAAAAGTGAAAGAATATTTCACCGGCAATAGCATAGCTGTGCTGAAAAAATAAAAATGCGTTATATATCATAAGAGAAAATCTTTTCGGAGGAATTTCATGAACAGTCTTCCATGTTACGATGTATACGCTATCCGCTATGGTGAACAACTAGAACGACCCGAAGGTTCCACTTACCTAGGAGGGAATGCTTCAAAAATGATCCGGGGTTTAGATTTTTTTACTTATGTCATAAAGGGTCCAATCCACACTTATGTCGTTGACACCGGCTTTAACTCAGATTTATCGGGAGAGGGTGGACGTAGTTTCCTGGAAGAGCCTGCAACTATACTCTCAAAAATAGGTATAGATCCCAAAAAAGTCGACAAAGTCCTCTTAACCCATGCGCATTTCGATCATGTCGGTAATTTAGATCATTATCCCAACGCAAATTTTTCTATTCATGTGGAAGAAATGAGTTCGATTACAGGACCGGATATAACTTTTGCTCCATTTCGGATTGCATATCATCAGCGTGACACAAGACGACTGGTAGAACTTCTCTATGAAGAACGATTATCTTTTTATGAAGGGACAATAAATCAAGTCGCTCCTGGTATCGAATTTCATCTAATTGGAGGACATTCCAGAGGGCAGATGATTCTTAGGGTAAACACAAAAAGAGGTTGGATAGTGTTAGCTTCTGACGCTGTACACCTTTATGACGAAGTTGAGTTAGAGAGGCCCTTTGCAATTTTTCACGATCTCCAGAAGATGATAGAAGGGTATCGTACCTGTATGAAGCTAGCAGGTACTAGAGACTTTCTGATTTCGGGCCATGATCCAAAGGTTACCGACTGGTATCCTGCCATAGCTCCAGAATTCGGAGGCCGTGTGCTGGATTTAGGAGTGGCGCCGACAGTTAAATAATTAAACACCTATAGCGATTCCATCGCGCCGAGGGTCAGCAGCTCCTGCCAGTGATCCAGTGACGGGATCACGCGAAACAGCCTGCATTCCCCCGCATTGCATTGTATACGGCCCTGGCAGATCAATACTATGCCCACGTCTACGCAGCTCTTCGATTACATCGTTCGAAACCCGATTCTCCAGTAAAACGGCCTGACCGTCCAATAGCCGTGCCCTCGGAGCTTCAATCGCCTCTCGTAGGTTGAGACCATAATCTATGTAATGCACCATTGCTTGCGCCTGTGTTTGCATAATTCCATAACTGCCGGGAGTGCCAAGGGCTAGCACAGGTACATTATTTTCTAGTGAAATAGAGGGACTTAAACACATTGCCCATTTTTTCCCTCCAACAAGATAATTCGGGGATGCTGGTTTTAAATCTCCCCAGTACATAAAGTTATTCATGCAAACGCCAGTCTCTGGAATCACGACGGTTGACCCCCAGGGCGAACCCAGACTTTGCGTCAAGCAAAGCATATTACCTTCGACATCAGCCACTGAGATCGATGTAGTATGTGATCGACCCTCAGCCAATTCGGACTCCAGGGGCTCTCCGTATTGTTCTGTCAGTCCAATAACTGGTTCTGGACCGATGACTCGAGACCGTAACGGTTCTAAATAGTTTTCCTCCATCAAGTGCATTATTTCGACTGGTGATTTGTTATTATTTAATATTCGCACACCAGCAGCGATTCTTATCGAGCGCAAAACACGATCCAAATGATCTGCTCCCAGGTGTTCAAGCGCCGCCATGTCAAATCCCTCGAGAATTCTCATAGTCAAGGGAAATTGGAAACTTTCCGCAGGCGGAGGAGGAACATTAATCGACATCCCTCTATACTCAGCAAATATGGGGTCTTGCCATTCCGGTCGAACAGACTCAAGGTCACCCAAGGACATACAACCACCTAAATTACGAAGATGATCTATCATTTTGCGCCCTAAGGCTCCCTGGTACAAATGATTGGCCCCCTCCAATGCTATTGCTTCAAAGGTATCAGCCAATTCAGGTTGTTTTAAAATCCAACCTTCTGAAACTCCTTCTGATCTACTTGCATAAATCTTGGCCCATTCAGAAGTGAATGCCCTCTTCGCTGTCGTCTCTGCCATATGGGCGTATAGCCCTGAGACAGGAAACCCTTCTCGAGCATGCCGCACTGCTGCCGATAGAACTTCTGACAACGACACGGAACCATATTCTTCTAGCAATGTGCACCATCCAGCCAGATTACCAGGAATACCGCTTGCCGAGGGGCCGGTCATCGTGTCTTTCTTTTTAAGCTGACCCGCTTGAAATTCGATTGGCACATTCGGCGTAAAATCAAGGCATCTAACACGTTGTTCTGACTGTATCCAGCACGTAGCGACACCCAAACCAGCAAAACTAGACATAAAGGGCTCGACAACATTCAACGTAGCAACGGTAGCCACAGCAGCGTCAAATGCATTTCCTCCAGCCCGTAGTATTTCTGCTCCTGCGCTTGCAGCCAGCGGATGAGCCGCAGCTACCATGCCTCCAAGAGCCCGGCTAGGGGAATGTGTTAAGCTCATAATTGCACCTCCAATCACTAGCCAATCTAACTATTGACTAATCTATACCTTGGACATGACGTCACCACGTCTTTGACTAATATTATTATTTAATACCTGTTACCTGGGTCGAAGGAACAAGAGAACTCACTTGCTGTGCACGTTTCTCAAGCCAATACTCATAGGGACTGGGCATTAAACCAAAAGGTCTCTCATAACCAAGTTTTTGCGCGGCATCAATCGGCCAATTAGGGTTGTGCATCGCCTCCCTTGCAATAGCTATCAGGTCTGCACTGCCATTTTTAAGTATTTCTTCCGCCTGATCGGCGTGGACAATTAAACCCACCGCCATAGTGCTAATATTAGCCTCGCGCCTCAACTTTTGGGCATATGGTACTTGATACCCATAACCAACTGGACCGGCACTCACCACGGGCGCCCCGCGAATACCTCCCGACGAACAATCAATGACATCCACCCCTTTTTCCCGCATAATTCTGGCCAATCTGACATTTTCCTCTGGACCCCAACCAGCATCATCCTCGACCGACAAGCGAACAAATAAAGGCTTTCCTTCTGGCCAACGTGAACGAACAGCTTCGACAACCTCAATCGCAAATCGCATCCTGTTTTCTTCCGAACCTCCATACTTATCATTTCGTCTATTAACGTAGGGAGATAGGAATTGATGAATTAAATACCCATGCGCTGCGTGAACCTCTAGAACATCGAAATTTGAACGTTCCGCACGATCTGCAGCATCGCCCCACCTTCCCACTAATTCATGTATCTCCGATAGGGACAGAGAACGTGGAGCCGGATCACCTGAATCAGATTCATGAGTTGAAGAAACTAATTCCCAATCATCCCAATCATCTATATCGACCGATGGTTTTAATGGCTTTCCACCTTCCCAGGGGCGGTACCTGCGGGCTTTCCTACCACTATGTCCTAATTGAATGCCCGGCACAGAACCATGCGATCGAATAAAGTCTGACAGGCGCCTGAAATGGGTGATAAAATCATCCTTCCATAGGCCCAAATCCCCAACCGTCCCGCATCCCCGTCTTTCAACTTTAGTGGATTCCACAAAAACTAGGCCCGCCCCTCCTGCTGCATAACGCCCAACGCTCATAATATGCCAGTCTGTAGGATAACCCCTGTTTCCTGAATATTGATGCATCGGCGCGATAACGATTCTATTTTTAAAGATAATATCTCTAATTGAATACTGCGAGAATAATAATGGTGTGCTCATACTTTTTCCTGCTGCCACCTTGCACATTATACCCAGTTAGCCTTCCATTAGTAATTGCCCCATATCCGTTATGGGATCCCATATATTAGCAGCTCTTATAGCGCGCCAGAAAAGCGCCTGCGTACTCGATGTTACAGGTTTTTTAAGCCGCGCCTCAATTTCTGGAATAGCACCAAGGGTTGGCATATCACAGCAGCTGAGGACAACGGCCTCCACATCTTGCTGATGGCCTAATTCTACCGCCCGCTCAATCAGCAAGTCACTTGGAACTCGATTCATATTCTTAAACTGCTGCTGAGCTTCGTCGACAATAATGCTTTCATCCTGAATAACGTCGATGCCGTTCTCATTAAAAAACAGACGTTCCTTATCATTTGTTTCCTGTGGATAAGGCGTGATCATCAAAATTCCTTTTGCATTGAATACCTTTAATGCTTCAACCAGTGCCGCTGCCGCTGTTACTGTTGGCTTACCTGTTTCCAGGCTAAGTTTGTTTTCATAATCAATAGGGTTTCCTTTTGCAGAACTTGCTGTACATCCGTAAGCAATTACATCTGGTTGAGCAGAATTAACTTCATCTATAACACGAGGCAAGTGTCGTTCCATTTCGTCAAAAGGTGAATCGAAACGTTCTGCAAAAAAGGGCATCCGCGAGGTATGAACGGTTATACCTTCTGGAGCCATTCTCCAGAACTCCGTCTCGGCCACTGTATTGGTAGACGGAACCATTAAAGCCATTCGTGCTTTTACTCCGTAGACGCGCTCGGCTATATTATGCATTTTATCCTCTGAGTATTTGTTAAATGTACAATCACCTAATTGATACCGATATGACTCTAGTATTGATAAAGAACATAATTAAAGTCATTAAGTAAATAGGAAAGACATGGATCTTATTCGTTTTGCAGCCGTTTCACGCAACTATTTTAATATGCCCATTTGGGTAGCTCAGAATTGCGGCCTATTCAACGAGGAAGGTCTGAAGGTGGAAATAGAACTCCACGAGCCGATTGACGAAGTCACTCAAAGACTCCAAATGGGAACGGTACAACTTGCTTTTGGTGTCACCGAACACGTCATACTCGATAGAGAAAATGGGGGCTCCCTATCGATTATTGGAGGAAATGTTAATAAACTACCGTTTTCTTTAATTGCGACTAAATCAATTAGAAGTCCCAAGGACCTCCAGAATAAAACAATTGGGGTTTCTTCCAAGATGGCTGGCAGCTCATCTTTAGTCATGAAAATTCTTGCTACGTACGGGCTAAATTACCCAGATGACTACTCATTAAAAGAAGTTGGCCCCATACTTTCTCGATGGGAAAAACTTCAAACTGGAGAAATAGATGCTGGGTTGCAAGGAGTTCCTCTCAATTACGTCGCCATCGACGAAGGTTACGTGTCTCTTATAGAACCTCGCGATCATTTTCCGGATTTTCAATTCACATCCCTTCATGTGGACGCAAATTGGGCTAAACAAAATACGAAAACTTTACACAAATTTATGCGTGCTTTCATTCGAGCGCATCGTTTATTTTTTGAGAATTGTAACTTGATGACCGAGATCGCAGTGAAGGAAACAAAGATATCTCGACAATACGCTCAAGCGGCCTGGAAAGAATATACCAGCCAGAATATTTTCTCTCCGAACGGTAAAGTAAATATTAAAGGTACCCAGTCACTGATAGACGTAAGCGGACTAATTCGTGCTGTTCTAAAAAGAAAAGGAGCGATCGCCGAGGAATATATAGACACGACTTTTCTTTCCAAGGCTCTAATTGATATGTAAAAACAACTATAATTTGAGGGGTATTCTATGAAATCTATCGTTGTAGCAATAATAGATTGTTTCTCTCCTTCAATATTAGAGAAATTAGGAACAAAATTTCCGAGTCATTGGACCATTTCAGCAGTAACTGAAAACACTGTTGAAGCCCGGCTGTCAGTATTAAAAAAAGCCGACATAACGCTGATGATGGCGGCAAAGCTGGATCGCTATCTACTGGATTCAGCGCCTAATCTAATTTACGTGCAAAAAATGGGAGCAGGCGTAGATAATATTGATGTAGATTATTGCAAAGAGAATAATATCGGAGTTGCGCGACTTGATGCAGGGAACCATATTCCGGTGGCCGAGCACACAGTTATGATGATTCTTGCTGCGACTCGCCGTCTAGTAGACTTTGACCATCAAACTCGAATGGGCATCTGGGGAAAAGAAATCGCGAGAGGCACTAACAAGCAGGTGCACGGAAAAACTATAGGTATTATTGGTCTGGGCGCCATAGGTCGCCGAGTTGCCCATCTTCTGCACCATTTTGGTGCTGAGTTAATTTACTGTGATCCAGTGCCCGCCCCACACGAAATGACAGATCACCTAGGTTTAAGGCAAGTTTCCCTGGAAGAATTAATATCTTTAGCAGACATTATTACCCTACATCTACCTCTAAATACGGAAACAAGCGGATTGATCTCAGCCATTCGGATTAAGTCCATGAAGCCGGGTTCTATACTTATCAACTGCGCCCGAGGCGGACTCGTGGATGAAAACGCCCTAGCAATGGCCCTAGAAAATGGACATTTGTTTGCGGCGGCGGTAGATACATTCTCTATCGAACCCGTAATCGATAGCCCCCTCTTAAACTTGGAAACGGCAATCCTGTCACCCCATTGTGCCGGTGCAACATTCGATAATTTCGACTCTATTGCCGAGCGATCTATAATGAACGCCGTAGCGTTTATAAATAATGAACCACTGCCGGAAAAAGATCTCGTCTACGACCCTCGATTCCTTTCCCCATAGTGCATAAATCTTGAATACTGTTTCGTTGCGTCTATGCTGCTTAACTAGAATACTTTGATTCAAAACTTTTTATGAACCGTAATCACAGTGAACCGACTCAAATTCAGAATATTAGATTTTATTTCCTTTTTGGCTTTTTTTAAGGACAATTCATGCTGATCGAAATTCTTTGCACTGGAGACGAAATTTTAACGGGTAAAACAGTCAATACTAATCATAGCCATATCGCCAGACGTTTAGGAGAAGTCGGACTTACCATGGACTGGTGTACCGTAGTCGGAGATGATAGAAATAATCTCCAAATGGCGTTTAAGCAGGCGTCTGCCCGGGCCAACGCGGTAATTGTTAATGGTGGCCTCGGCCCCACCGTCGACGACTTGTCGCAAGAAGTAGCGGCAGAAACCGCGGGCGTTGAGCTGCTATTGCATGATGCCTGGCTCGACAGAATGCTTGCCTTCTACGAGCAACGCGGACGAACGATGCCCCCCAATAACAAAAAACAGGCCATGCTTCCCGAAGGAGCTGAGTTTATCGATAATCCTGTCGGCACTGCTTGCGGCTTCGCTATTGACATAGGCAAAGCACGATTCTTTTTTACGCCCGGCGTGCCAAGAGAAATGCGAAGAATGATGGACGAACAAATCATACCACGCTTGCTTGAAATGAAGGGCACCACAACTCTCACCCGCCTAAAACGATTCCACTCCTTTGGAATAGGTGAATCTCGTGCTGATAACATGCTCCATGATATCGAAACAGGAGCAAACAAAAATGCGCTCAAATTAGGTTTCCAAGCCCACTACCCTCAGCTGGAAACCAAGCTCATTGCGCAAGCAAAAACCGAAAATGAATTGGAAAAAATACTGGAGCCAGCCGCAACCATTGTTAGAAAACGCCTCGGAAACTTCATTATATCGGAGGATGAACAAACTATCGAAGGCGTAATCCTGGAAGAACTCCGCAAAAGAAAGGCAACTCTGGCCACCGCAGAGATGTTTACTAGCGGAGCCATCGCAACTCGGCTAAACCCTGCACCAAATAATGAAGATCCTATTTTAAGAAATTTAGTTTCCAGAAGCCTTCTTCAGCTATGCCAAGCTGTTAACTTAAGGAACTTACCCGATTATTCTGCTTGTACGCCGCAGGTAGCGATCCGCATAGCAAAATCACTAAAAAACGAATGTAATGCAACTTACGCACTGGCAACACTAATAGAATTAGATGCAGATACCGAACAAATAGAATCAGGCGGCAATATCCATATAGGACTCGCCACTCCAAAGGGTACTTTTTCTCGCCATGCTAGGATGTTGGGGGGGAATGAATGGATACGCCTCGGCGCAACCGACCTGACACTAGACGTTTTTCGACGATATTTACAAAAACTACCCATAGAGGAACGCATTGACTTTGAAAAACGCTAGAGTCTGCAACATAATACACTGAGCATGACAGTCTAGAGGTTTCAAAATTTTCAATTTAGATGGATTTTTACGACATGAATGGAAAACAAGTCTATTTTCCGGATGAAGATTCAAACTGGGCATCAAGCTCGTCTAGCCGCTATATGGATTTTCAAAGGGCTGTCGACTTCGCTCTGAAGAACGAATCAACTTTGGATAGGAATATTCAAAAAGCACTCGAAAACCGAGCCTTTGCTGAACCTCCTCCTTGGGGTGACATAATTGGCAAAACACGCCCTAGGGAAGACCCTCATGGCCTGATCCTATTGGATGGTCGGATAGCGGCAAAATGGGGAGACATATCAAGGCCAGATATTACTTTCTCGGTGGCTAAAAGTTTTTTATCAATTTGCGCCGGCCTATTATTGGACGATGGTTTAATTTCAGATCTAGACGATCCTATCGCAGAACTTGTTAAAGATGGCGGATTCGATAGCCCACAAAATAGGCACATAACTTGGCGGCAAATGCTGCAGATGACAAGCGAATGGAGCGGTGAACTCTGGGGTAAGCCTGATCAGGTGGACCACAATCGCGATCTCCGTTTTAGCCCAAAAGACAATAAAAATAAAGGTACACCTAGGGTGTTAGGAAAACCTGGCTCTTATTGGGAATATAATGACGTTAGAGTAAATCGGCTAGCGTTAGCGCTCCTACGCGTTGCTAAACAACCTCTGCCAGACCTACTCCGTGAAAGAATAATGGATCCTATTGGCGCCAGCTCAAACTGGGAATGGCACGGATACAATAACTCATGGGTAGACTTTGATGGACGGCTGATACAATCTGTTTCCGGAGGCTCTCACTGGGGCGGGGGTATGTTTATAAGCAGCCAGGACCAGGCGCGCGTTGGCCTCCTCATACAAAATCGAGGCATTTGGAATAACAATCGACTCTTGTCGGAAAATTATATTAATCAGGCCTTCAGCCCTTGTTCCGCCTATAAAGACTACGGTCTTTTCTGGTGGCTAAACCTATCAGGACAGCGTCTCCCTCATGCCTCGACGAGTAGTATATGCGCTGTTGGTTTTGGCTCAAATTTTATTTGGATAGAACCAGACTATAATTTGGTTGCAGTAGTACGATGGATTGAAGGCGGCGCTTTCAATGAATTTTGTCAAAAAGTTCTTAATGAGTTGCGCTAGCATATAGGCTAATGAGCTGTTCAACCACTAATGTGTGCACTCTCTGGAGCTTTATGCCCTTTTATTTGTGTTCTTTGCATTAGGCGTCTAGAAGATCCATCAAAAGGATCTCGCCTATGCATCGTTGCACGATTATCCCACATCAATAAATCACCAACCCGCCACTCGTGTGTATAAGAATTTACCGGTAATGTAGCGTATTCCCAAAGGAGATCCAGAAGTTCTTCAGATTCATCTCGCTCGAAACCCATTATATAAGCGTTCTTCCGACGACCTAAGTACAGAACAGGTCTATTACTCCTCGGATGTTGGATTATTATTGGATGAGGTTGCCCCTCACATGACACAGGATCATTATCTTCTCTGAGACCCTTCCTTAGGAACCCGCCAGAATTATAGGTGCCATCATGTTTTATCAACAATGGGGTTATCTTTTCACGAACGTCTTGAGGCAGAATATCGTATGCCGCGGCCATGCTGCACAAGGAAGTGTTGCCCCCTATCTCAGGAACTTCAACGGCGTATAGCATTGAAATATCGGGAGGGTTAGAAAGATAAGACATATCAGTATGCCAAACGGCCTCGCCAGAACCCAATGAACCAATAGGCTTATTATCACTATCTAATATATTGGAGACTATATAAATTTCCGGATACCCATCGACAGCCGTTTTACCATTTTCCATTTGCGGGGCATGGTCTAGATCGCCGAAACGTCGACTAAAATTTACTAGATCATCTGAATTTAACTTTTGATTACGAAATAGCAAGCCTCCATAGCGATTAAAAGCGGTCTCTACTTCCAAAAACATTTCATCATCTAGGCAGGTCAAGTTGATATCATTCATCTCCGCACCAACGGCAGAAGAAAGAGCTATTACTTTGTAATTTTTCATTATTAAGAATAACCTCGAAAGACCTTATAAATCGGCCTGCTTGAACCTCGTTAATTGCGTTAGACGAGTTTCGCGCTTCTAACACATAAACTCAAGTTAATTCAAAAAGAAGTGATTTTAGAATAAAAAAACATACTACAACTTATTGATAAGCTGGATCACTCTTTTAATATTAATATAGGATGCTATAGAATTTAAATATTTGCTGGGAAAGCTTTCAGGAGGCAACATTGACTATTGTTAGAAAGCGTGAAAAAGAAAAACGAAGGGACAGAAGACAACCATCCAATTTAGTTTTTCGTTACCACGACCTGGAATACGAAGTGGTTGACTGCAGCTTGGGTGGCATAGCGATTGCTGGAGGCATCGAAAAATTTAAAAGGGAGGAAAAAATCTATTCTGTACTGCAGATCCCAAGTTCTGGAGACAATCCAATAACAATGGAAATGCCTATGACCGTAACGCGAATAGATCATAACCTGCAACAGGTGGCCCTCCACTTTAATGAACTTACTGATGAGCAGTTCAAACTGTTGGAAAACTATCTTACAAATCGAAGAGAATTTTCGTGATTCTATTTTTGACGATGACCGCCATAACAGCCTTCTTTTGATTGGTAAATAATGAAAGAAAATGATCATGTCTGGATCGATCTAGAAGAAGATCGCAAACGAATAAAAGGAACGACGCTTGTCGAACTATTTCATGATGATCCAAACCGTTTTAATAACTATTCTTTTCGATTGGCCGATATTGTTTTCGATTTTTCAAAAAATCTGATCGATTCCGCTGTATTGAAGAATCTTTTAAAACTAGCCCAGGTGAGCGGGATAGTTGAGCAAAAAAACGCATTGTTTTCTGGTCAAAGGGTTAACTTTTCAGAAAATAAACCTGCACTGCATACAGCACTTCGAGCCCTCCCAAATGAAATTATAATGTTAGAGGGTGAAAACATTGTCTCGAAGGTGCAGAAGTCGATCGAAAGACTTTACTCTTTCGCCAACTCTATTCGAGATAGAAGCCGGGTAGGTAACACTCAAAAACCCTTTACCGATATTTTACACATAGGCGCTGGTGGCTCGGTCATTGGTCCACAAATGGTTTTAAAGGCCTTGTCTTCCTATCAACATTCCACGATCAAAATTCATTGTGTAAGCAATGCAGACAGCTCAGATCTTCAAGCGAGCTTGCGAGAGCTTAATGCTGAAACAACATTAATTGTTATTGCTTCGAAAACATTTACAACACATGAAACAATGCTTAACGCGCAGTCCGCTAAGGATTGGCTGATCCAAAAATTGGGGGTTGGTTCCGTGGCCCGACACTTAGTAGCTGTTTCGAAAGATATAAACTTAGCTAAATCGTTTGGTGTTAGCGAAGAACAGATATTTGAAATGTGGGATTGGGTTGGTGGCCGTTTTTCACTATGGTCTGCTATTGGACTTCCAATATCCATCGGGATAGGTCCCGAAAACTTCAAACGTCTGCTAGATGGGGCCCGAATCGCTGATGAACATTTTCTCGGCACCCCTCCCGAAAACAATCTGCCAATACTGATGGGATTAATTGAAGTTTGGTACAGATCGGTACTTAAATTCAGTTCGCACGCAATAATTCCGTATGACTATAGGCTAGAAGGGCTAATAGCACATATTCAACAGTTAGAGATGGAATCAAATGGAAAGTCTATTAATTCCAGAGGAGAGCGCACCCCGAGATCAACGGCGGGAGTTGTATGGGGAGCAACCGGAACAAATGCCCAACACTCGTTTTTTCAGCTCTTACACCAGGGCACTGAAATTATTCCTTGCGATTTTCTTGTAGGAGCTGTTTCTGACGAGGCACTTTCGGGCCATCAGGAAACACTTCTCGCTAACTGCCTTGCGCAAACTCGGGCACTCATGATAGGCCGAGACCTGCAGGAAACTATAGAACAACTAGAACCTAAAGGACTTTCCGAAACAGCATATGCTCAAAAAGTAGCTCACTCCACTTTTCCAGGAAACCGTCCTTCGACGACTATCCTATATCATCAGCTCAACCCAAGCACACTCGGAATATTGATCGCTCTTTATGAGCACAAAGTTTTTGTTGAAGGCGTCATATGGAACATCAATAGTTTTGATCAATGTGGGGTTGAACTTGGAAAAGAGATCGCCCAAAAATTGCTGCCCCAATTACAAACCGGGATTAAAGATCCAGATCTGGATAGTTCCACATTCGGATTATTAAATGAACTTGAGAAAATGCGCAAAAGGAAAGACCCCAGATAGCCCAACCTTCTCCACCCGAAACTTATAAAAACATATATGATAGTCTTTCAGATAACCGGGACTTAAAATAGTGTAATCCGTCCCCTAAAATCATTCATTCATCATCAGTGGGATTTTGCTATATCTCAGGTGCAGTTACCCCAATGTTCGTGCAAAAATAATAGAATCAGTAGAACAAAATGTATGGAGATTTTTAAAATGGAAACTGTCGGTCTTGGATTTCACTATGAAGACTTGCCTGTAGGCCGCGAGTTTAAAACCATTGGACGCACAATAACAGAAACCGATATCACAAACTTTATAAATACCACTGGTATGGTTGAAACTATGTTTACGGATCTGGAATTTCTAAAGACAGATAGTGATATCAAGGGGAGGGTCTCGCCAGGAGCCCTTGTCTACACTTTTGCGGAAGGACTACTCGTCCAATCAACTATGCAACATACCGGATTTGCGTTTCTCAATATGCAGCTGGATATTCATAGTCCCACATTTGCGGGGGACACCATACACGTCGAGTGCAAAGTCGTTGAAGCACGGTTAACTAGTCGATCAGGCCGCGGCCTTGTGCGAACCAAAAACAAAATTATCAACCAAAAAGCCGAAACCGTAATAACGTACACGCCACTTCGAATGATAAAATGTAAAGACCCATCCATAACAAAGGGGGGAAATTCTTAATTTATTATGACCGCTGAAGAACAAAATTTTGGACCGCTAACTGGCATACGGGTGCTGGACTTAACAATCAATGTATTAGGTCCCGTAGGAACCCAGATTCTTGGAGACCTAGGTGCTGAAGTATTAAAAATAGAGGCACCTGAAGGGGACCCGATGCGTAAAATTGGGTCGAGCAAAACGGGAATGCTTGGACCGTTCTTTCAAACAACCAACCGAAATAAAAAAAGTGTCGTTCTTAACCTAAAAAAACCTGCGGCGAAAAAAGCGTTATTTAAGCTTGCCGCCACTTCAGATGTTTTTGTACACAATATGCGACACGCTGCAGCAAATCGGTTAGGTATAAATTACCACGAGTTACGAAAGACTAACCCTAAAATAATATACGCTTCAGCAACAGGTTATCGACGCGGCGCCTCCAAAGAAGCGCGGCCCGCCTACGACGATGTTATCCAAGGGGAAAGTGGCTTAGTAAATTTAATTGATCGCACGAATGGTGAGGCTCGTTTTGTTCCCATGCCAATCTCTGATAAATTTTGTGGCCATGCATTAGCTTCAGCAATAGGTATGGCCTTGTTTTACAGAGAGCGTTCTGGCAGAGGTCAGGAAATACATGTTCCTATGCTCGAAACCATGCTGTCATTCAATCTCACCACTCATCTTTGGTACGGAACTCAAGGTAAGAAAGATGAACTCGGATATCCTCGAGCACTATCTCCCCACCGCATCCCCTATCAAACAAAAGATGGTATGGTATGCGTCCTGGCTCATACAGATGAACAATGGCACCGATTATTGAATGCTATTGGACGAGCAGACCTTGCAGATGACACTCGGTTTGCTCGCCTAGCGCAACGAGCTGACAATATATCTACACTTCAATCCCATTTGGCAGAGGGATTGGCAAATTATACTACTAAAGAAGCTTTCGAACTACTTGACAGTGTAGATCTGCCGAATGGCCCTGTGGCCACACTAGAAGGACTTATGAGAGATCCATATCTCGAGGAAACCAACTTCTTTCAAAGAATCGAAGACCCGCACGAAAATTCTGTACAAACCACAGCCATACCAATAGATTTTTCACTTTCACCAGGAAGCCTAAGAAATGCGGCGCCCGCTCTAGGCGAACACACCCGCGAGATCCTCGTAGAATCGGGTATTTCGGATAAAGAGATAGATCAGATCATAGAAATCGAAACCTAGGGTTATAATAGCAACAATGGCTAAACTTACTGACTACGCCAATTATGCCGACGCTCAGAAATATTTCAGCAAAAATGCTTTATGGGAACTTTTTGACGGCGATCGCGATAATATAAATATAGGCCATGAATGCATTGATCGACACGACAAAAAACGCGTAGCGATTCGAATCTGTTATGACGAAGGAGAGAGTACGGCCATTTCTTTTGGCGAGCTAGCAGAATGGTCCAATCGCTTTGCTAATTGGATTAAACACAAAGGATTAAGGAAAGGCGATAGAATCGCTATCATGCTAGAGCCGTCTTTAGAATTTTATGCCGCACTTTTTGGTTCAATGAAAGCGGGCTGCGTAGCTGTACCTTTGTTCACGGCTTTTGGGGCCGAAGGGCTCAAGTCACGGCTGAACGACTGCCAGCCCAATTTACTGCTTCTGGCTACCGAAAAATCGGATCTATCGTCCGGTATAAATGTTGAAACTATATTGGGTGACCAAGCGCTGATAACCGAGTTACAGGGCTGCGATTCTAACTTTGCCGCTAATACAAATTCCGCTGATATGGCCATGTACCAATATACCTCAGGAACTTCCCGGGAACTTCCCGAGGCCGTAAAGCATAGGCACCGCGCAATTGTAACCGTAATGATTGCCGCCCTTTATGCAACTGGAGTTAGACCAGGTGATAAGTACATGTGCCCTTCTTCGCCTGCTTGGGGACATGGTTTGTGGCATGGTACTCTTGCGCCACTCGCATTAGGTATCGAAATATCGACCTATGCAGGGAAGTTCAACCCAGAACGTCTGTTATCCGCTTTAGCAGAATTCGAAATTACAAATCTCTCCGCCGCAGCCACTCACTACCGGATGATGCGTACTATTGGA
>CAYFGZ010000073.1:0-17417 GCA_964342575.1 uncultured Nisaea sp.
TCAGTAAATCCATCAACGTATTGATGATCGTATAGTTTCTCAGAAATAATGGTGTTGATCATACCGTTAAGTAGGGCTACATCAGTGCTAGGTTTAAACTGTATCATGTACGACGCATGTCGGGTGAGTGCTTGGCCTCTCGGGTCCATAACAATCAGTGTTGAACCCGCTTTTGCAGCATTCTTAATAAAAGTTGCTGCCACTGGATGATTAACAGTAGGGTTTGCTCCTATTACAATAATTACCTCGGCGTTTTCTGCCTCTGCAAACGGGGCTGTCACAGCTCCAGACCCAATAGTCTCCATTAGTGCTGCTACGGATGAGGCGTGGCATAGGCGAGTGCAATGATCAACGTTATTAGTACCAAAACCCGTTCTGACTAATTTTTGAACCAGATATGCCTCTTCATTAGAACCTTTGGCAGATCCAAAGCCAGCTAACGCGGTACCGCCATCTCGATTTCGAATTTTAATTAAACCTGCTGTTGCTTGATTTAAGGCTTCTTCCCAACTCGCCTCCCTAAAATTATCTAATGGATTGGAAGGGATTCTGGCTTCTTTAGACACATTTTCCTTACGAACCAAAGGAACGGTTAGGCGTTCTGGATTATGCACGTAATCAAAACCATATCTACCTTTTATGCATAGTCGGCCTCGGTTTGCTGGTCCCGCGCGGCCATCCACAGACACAATTTTGTCATCCTTTATATTAAACGTTAGCTGACATCCAACTCCACAGTAGGGGCATAGGCTGTCGACTCTACGATCGGGTTTGTGTACCAGTAATCCATTGTCGTCCAAAGTTGTCTTAGGCATTAAAGCCCCCGTGGGGCAGGCTTGTACACATTCACCGCAACCGACACAGGTGCTGGCACCCATATCATCCCCTAAATCAAATACTATATGGGCGTTGGGGCCTCGGCCGGCCATACCTATTACGTCATTTACCTGAATTTCTCGGCATGCTCGCACGCACAAACCGCACTGTATGCATGCATCCATATTTACGGCGATCGCGGGGTGGCTAGAGTCAGGTTCTGGTGCAGTGTGTGGAGGAAACCTACTTTTGTTTAGTTTGGCCTTTTCCGCAAACTGCCACAGTGTCGAGTCCGGGTCGTGCGCTTTTTTTCTAGAGGGTTGGTCTGCGACTAAAAGCTCTAAGACCATCTCCCTGCTCCGACGGGCTCGCTCTGATGTGGTAGATACCACCATCCCTTCGATTGGCTTGCGGATACAGGAAGCCGCTAGTGTTCTCTCTCCATCAATTTCAACCATGCAAGCGCGGCAATTGCCGTCGGGCCGGTAGCCGTCCGCGGGCTTATGACATAGGTGAGGGATCTCTATATCTAGACGATCGGCAACTTGCCAGATTGTCTCTGACTGATCGGCTGATACCGATTTCCCATTTAACGTAAATTTAATATTATCGCTCATCTACAGATTTTCACAATTTAACATTTTACTGATATATGCCATTTTACTAACGCAAAAATAAAAAACTGAGAACACTAATAACAGACATATTTGTAATATCACCTAGAGTTCGTCCTTGAAGTACTCTATGGCAGCAGTTAATGGGTTGCTAGCGGCCTGGCCAAGACCGCAAATTGACGCGTCACGCATTGTTGCCGAGAGTTCTTCAAGCAGTGCAATATCCCAGTGCTCTTTTTGCATTAATTTAACAGCTTTTTCTGTTCCCACTCGGCACGGTGAGCACTGTCCACAACTCTCATCTTCAAAGAAGCGAAGGAGATTAAGAACAACCTGTCTTATGGAATCCTTGTCAGACAGAACGATAACCGCGTGACTTCCCACAAAGCACCCATATTTTTCAAGCTCCCCAAAGTCGAGAGGCACGTTACCCATAGTCGCTGGAAGAATTCCGCCTGAAGCACCACCAGGCAGGTAAGCATGAAAGGTGTGGCCTTCGAGCATTCCTTCACAATAATTATCTATAAGTTCTTTAACGCTAATTCCAGCTGGGGCAAGTTTAACACCCGGTTTTTTGACTCGACCTGACACCGAGTAGCTCCGGAGCCCGGGATGCCCTTTTTTACCTTGATCATTAAACCATGATGGACCTTTTTCAATAATATCTCTAACCCAAAATAGTGTTTCAACATTGTTGACCAGTGTAGGACGATTGAAAATTCCTACTTGTGCGACGTAGGGAGGACGGTGACGAGGGTAACCGCGCTTTCCTTCTATCGACTCAATCATCGCTGATTCTTCGCCGCAAATATATGCTCCGGCGCCTCTTCTTAGGTGAATTCTTGTGTGAGTAATTAAGCCTTCTGATTTTACATGGTTTATTTCTTCCTCGAGCATATTCCGAATCTCTGGATATTCGTCTCTGAGATAGAAATAACAGTCGGTCGCATCCACAGTCCAAGCTGCTATAAGCATTCCTTCAAGAGTTCTGTGTGGGTCGGTCTCTAAATAATGCCGGTCCTTAAATGTCCCCGGTTCCCCTTCGTCACCATTTACCGCTAGTATTTTTTTTCCTTTGGCTTCGCGCACTAAACGCCATTTGCGTGATGTAGGGAAACCCGCTCCCCCTAACCCGCGCAAACCCGAGTTATCTAGAATTTCTAGAATTTTCTCCGGTGTCCTGGCGTTTGAAGTACATTCTTTCAGCAGGCGGTATCCCCCAGACTTCAGATAATCATCAATGCGGATAGGTGAAATATGTCTATGTTCTAGGGTATTGTCATTAAACTTTTCAACATGACTGAGTACATCTGTTAAATTAGTTTTTTCCAACAGTGAGTGACCGATCGCAGCTGCTGGAGCTTTATCGCAGGCTCCTATACATGGCGCATTAATAACTCGCACGTTTTTATCGACGAGTGTATTTAGTTCCTTCATAAGACTGTCAGCCCCAAACATAGAGCATGTCAGGCTATCGCATATACGTATGGTTAATTGCGGGGGAGGTATTTCGTCCTCATCAACAATATCAAAATGAGCATAGAACGAAGCTACCTCATAAACTTCGGTCATAGCCATCTGCATTTCGTGAGCGAGCGCCACGATATGTTTCGTTGAGATATGCCCAAACTTATCCTGAAAGAGGTGTAAATATTCTATCAACAGTTCCGGCCTTCTTGGCCTATTACCTATAACTTTTTGGACTTCCAACAGCGAATCGGGATCAACCTGGCGGCCCTTTAAGAACGGCCTTCCTCCTCGGCGACCTTGTCTGCTGTCTCGCTGATGTGTATTCGAAACATTATTTTCAGGCATTTGTCGTCCAGTATTCTCAGACATGACATTTTTGGACATTTTACTTTTTTCCATTTGTCTGTTTCCCGCACCTTGGAGTGTAAAACTTTATGACACAGAAGAACATCGTTTTAAGGGGCACGGGTGTGTTTCCGATTATATCGCGCCATCCTGGTGAAGCAAATCTCTAATTGGAATGGTAAGCCGTGTTTAAAAGTATAATAAAAGTGACGTTATCAAAAAAATGAAAGAAATAAAATTGGGAACACAGTGAATGTTCCAATTCATTGAATTCCCTCTAATATATAAAAGATGCTATAATGGAGTAACTAGAAATTAGATCTTCCTTCGAGTGGTTTGTTCTAAGCAAAGCCTATGGATAATGTTTATGAGTAGCATTTTGACAGATGTAGCTGAAGAAATTGATAAAATTGCGGACTATCTGGTTTTTGGACGAGTCACAGCTGTTCAGGGTATGATGGTTGAAGTGGGAGGAGTTGAACGCGCTCTTGCTATTGGCGATAGAGTGCACCTGAATAGTAAGCGTGGGGGCAGAGTGACTTGTGAGGTGGTAGGGTTTAAGGAAGGTCGAGCTTTGGCTATGCCCTTTAGTAGTTTGGATGGTATAGGAATAGGCAGTGAAGCGGAAATTGAAGATGCCGACCACAGGATTTATCCAAATAATGCATGGTTAGGTAGAGTAATAAATGCTATGGGTGAGCCCATAGATGAAAAAGGTCCTCTGGCAGCTGGGACAAGGGCCTACTCAGTTCGTGGAACTCCTCCACCAGCCCATACTCGCCAAAGGATTGGAGCAAAAGTCGACGTTGGGGTTCGGGCGATAAATACATTTACTACCATCTGCGAAGGGCAGAGAATGGGTATTTTCTCTGGCTCTGGTATTGGGAAATCGATTCTAATGTCTATGATAGCTCGATTTTGTTCATCAGAGGTAAATGTCATAGGTTTGGTTGGAGAACGTGGACGAGAGGTTAGGGAATTCATTCAGGATTATTTGGGTGAAGATGGACTTACACGTAGCGTGGTAGTAGCCGCAACGTCGGATGAGTCGCCGTTGATGCGAAGACAGGCTGCTTACATGACGTTAGCGGTGGCAGAGTCTTTCCGAGATGCTGGAAAAAACGTCATGTGTATGATGGATAGTGTCACAAGGTTCGCTATGGCACAGCGTGAAATAGGGCTTGCTACTGGGGAAGCACCCGCCTCTAAGGGTTACACGCCGATGGTTTTTTCGGAACTACCAAAGTTACTTGAGCGAGCCGGACCAGGCCCAGAGGGAACTGGATCGATTACTGGTTTGTTTACGGTGTTAGTTGAAGGGGATGATCACAATGAACCGATTTCTGATTCTGTCAGAGGAATTATTGATGGGCATATTATCCTCGACCGTTCGATAGCAGACAAAGGTAGATATCCGGCGATCGACGTACTAAAGAGTGTTTCACGTATGATGCCAGACTGCAATACGCCGGAGGAAAACGAAGTGGTGGGTCGGGCTAGGGCTTTATTGGCGGCCTATGAAAGCATGGCCGATATGATAAGGCTAGGGGCTTACAGAAAAGGAAGTGATCCCCAATTGGATGAAGCTATATTATACTATCCATCTTTAGAAAAATTTTTATCTCAGGATAAAAATGAAAGAATCGAAATAGAAGAAAGTTATAATCAATTAACGGCTCTGTTAAATATGATTGCTCCCCAGGACTCTTCCCTAGATGAACAAGAGACAGGCTCAGATGAAAATGTTGACGAAGAAGAGCCAAACCAAGAAATGAATTGAAAGTGAAATAGAAGTGGTGACCCAATACGATCAATTAGTTCGTTTGAAGGAGTTCGAACTCGATGAAAGGAGGCGTGATGCAGGGGAGATTTTGTCGGAAGTTAATAGGCTCAATGAGCAAAAAAGGAGATTGGAAGAGGATCTAAAGGAAGAACAGAAATTGGCGTCTGGCTCTGTTGATGCTTTGCGTGATTATGGGATGTATGCTAGCCGAATAATACAGAAAAGAGAAACTCTCGAAATTGCGATTGCAGACATAGAAAAAGCATACACAGCGGCGAATAGACTTGTTTCGGCGGCTTATCAAGAAGTTCGCAAAGCTGAAATAGTGCGCGATGAAGCTGCGGAAAAAGAAAAACAAAAATTGCTCCGCAGGGAACAACTGGAAATGGATGAAATAGCCCAAAACATATATCGTCGTAACAAAAAAAATAGTTGAATCTGTAAAAATAGAATTTTGCAGAATATATTTACAAAGAAAGTTTGACTAACAAAAGCGCTGGGACCTTTTTTTGACGTTAGCGACGGTAAATGTAGTTGCAAAAAGCATAATGGCACAAGCGTAAAAAACATAGTGAGCGCGCCCAATATCCATCAGCCATCCCAGTATCAGGGGCATTAAAGACGAGCCTAAATCCAGCCCAGAATAAACAAAACCAAAAATTCTGCCAGTTGCTCCGCTAGGAGTTGCTTTTTTTACCAGCATATCTCTCGACGGGGCAGTAGCGCCGGAAAAAAAACCTGATAACGCCAGGAACGCAATAATAGCTGAAACTGGAATATTTTGACTTCCTATAGATAGTAAGATTAGCCCGGCAAGGATTACGCCGATTATCGCTATAATATCGTGCCGATCTGTTTTGTCTGCTAAAATACCGCCGACCAAGATTCCTAGCGCTGAAAACAAAAGGAATGCGGTCAGCCCGGCAGTAGCGTTTTGCAGATCAATATTATAAAGATCTCGGATGGCACTCACACCAAAACTTTGGACTCCTATCAGAGCTGCCGCTAATAGGGCGAAAAAGAAAAAACACGACAGAATTGTAGGTGAAAATAATAATTTTATATTTGTGTGAAGTGTGCCAAGACGCTGGGTTGTCTGGGCTGTTGGTTTTATTGCAACGTTTTCAGAGTCCCTTAAGTCTTTTGCGTATATAATAAAAAAAACTGTAACGATTAGTCCTAGTAAACCGGCAGCAACAACAGCCATTCGCCAGTCAAAAAAATGAGCTATTGTCACTACAAACACTGGAGCCGCGGCCCAGCCTATGTTTCCACTTAGAGCGTGAACACCATATGCTTTTCCCAGTCGTTTAGGTTTGATTTTACTTGTTAAAATTGAAAGGTCTGCCGGATGAAATACACTGTTGCCGAGCCCCGCAAATACAGAAAATAAAAGCAACATCCAAAACTCTGAGATTAGACCATACCCGATAACACTGCAGCATAACAAGCTCAATCCACTTAGAAGTACCTTTCTTGCACCAAACCGATCCACCAAAACTCCTGCAATTGTTTGGGCGATTCCAGATACCCCGTAAAACAGTGTCGTCGTTAAAGCCAACGCCGAATAGCTAACTCCAAATTCTGACTTAAGAATGGGGAAAAGTGGAGGAAGGGTAAGATGAAAAAAGTGACTCGCTGCATGAGCTGAGCCAACCAAACCCATGACTCTCAGATCCGATCGCAAGTCCGAGGCTAAAACTGACATGCCGTGCTATAATAGTTTATTAACAAATTGGCAACATTTGTATCATCGTCATCTTGATTTTAATTAGCTTGATTTAATTGTGATATATTGGGCAGAATAGGACGAGGAAATATATGATCTATTTAGGGGATAGTTATGCCGTATATCACGTCGGCTGAGACTGCGAGATCCGAACGTAAGGCGATTGATGTGTTAGGTCAGACATATCATTTAAGCCCTTATGTTGGAAATGCTCCGACCAGGGGACAATATATTCCGGGAAATGAGAAAAACGATAACGGGTTACCTCAAGGCTTTCTGGTGGAACAGCCGCCAAATTCGGTAACGCCTCCGCATTTTCATGATCATGAGCAATTTCAAGTATTTGTTGGTGGAAGTGCTTATATGGGAAAGCAAGCCGCTCACCCATTATCTCTTCATTACGTAAAAGGCTATACCCCATATGGCCCTATTACTGCCGGATCGGATGGGGTAAAATACTTCACACTCCGAGCGGGCTGGGATTCAGGTGCCAAGTATATGCCCGGCTCACGCGATTTACTGAAGAAAGAACGGCGGAAGCATAGAATGTCGGTAGACGTAAAAATTCCGTCTATGGATGATTTGAATTTGCTTGCACAGCCTAAACAAATTGACGTAATGGCGGTGGATAAAGATGGCATGGGTGCCTACATTTTCGCGATTCCGGAGGGGGTTAGGGTAACCCTAGACACTCCTTCTCCCGCGGGTGGACAATATGGAATTGTTGTTGCGGGGATTGCGATTTTTGATAAAGAAGAATTGTTTGAGCTGTCCGGGTTGTTTCGCTTTCGGGGAGAGCCTTCGTTAGAGGTCACGGGAGGGCAAGGAGGGGCAGCAATTCTTCTTATGCAGTTTTCAAATGATGCCCCATCGTGATACTGACGCCGCCTGCATACGGTTTTTCAGACGAGGAATACGAAAGTAGGACGACGCGTGCGCAGCATCTTATGCGGCAAAGTAAATTAGATGCGTTACTTCTTACCACCGAGCCTGAGTTTCGTTACTTTTCAGGATTTCGTACTCTTTTTTGGCAGAGTCCAGCAAGGCCGTGGTTTTTAATTGTTCCAGCTGACGGAAAACCAGTTGCAGTAATACCAGAAATTGGCGCACCTAGTATGGCTGGTACGTGGGTGGGAGATATTACTACTTGGCCTTCGCCTAGACCAATAGATGAAGGCATTTCTGAGGTTGTTAATAGTTTAAATAGTGTAAAAAAAACTTTTGGACGTGTGGGGATCCCGATGGGTCCCGAAACGATTATTAGGATGCCTTTCTCTGACATAGAACGCTTAATGCATGAGGTTAACGGCATTGAAATGGTGGATTCATCTCCACTAATTCGGAAGTTGCGGATGGTGAAATCGGAAGCTGAGATAGAGAAAATCCGATTTATTTGTGGGTGTGTATCTAAAAGTTTTAATGATATGCATAAGATTGCTAAACTGGGCGACCGTGAACGTGAAATTTTCCGAAAATTTCGAATGGATATATTGTCTAGAGGGGCAGATGAAGTGCCCTACTTAGTGGGTGGTTCTGGTCCAGCAGGGCCGACAGATATCATAGGAATGCCATCAGATCGAACTCTTGAAAATGGCGATGTGCTTATGATGGACACAGGATCTGTTTTTGATGGATATTATTCGGATTTTGATCGCAATTTTGCCTTTGGGGAAGTGGATGATGTCGTCCACCACGCTTATTCAACCGTATATAATGCAACGGAGGTTGGAATAAAAGCTGCGCGACCGGGTATAACTGCTGAGAAATTGTGGATGGAGATGGCGAAAGTTCTGCAGGAGGGTGGGTCCAAGGATAATACTGTGGGTAGACTAGGACACGGATTGGGTATGCAACTGACTGAATGGCCATCTAATATGGGTGGGGATAAGACTGTATTGAAACCGGGTATGGTTATCACACTGGAACCATGTATGAGTTTTGGCGCCCATCGTATAATGGTTCACGAAGAAAATATAGTTATCCGAGACGGGCCGGCGGAACTATTATCAGATAGGGCTCCCCAAGAAATTCCCGTTCTATACTGATAAATTAAGGACTGCTACCAACGCTATTACTATGAGTCTAATGTTTTCGTGAGTCTATAAAGTGCAGAGGAAAGTGTTGTTATGCGAGTTGGGATAGAAGTCGGGGGCACCTTTACTGACTTAGTCGTGGTTGATGGTGCGGAGGTGAGGACGGCAAAAGTACCTAGTACTCCCTCTAGACCGGATGAAGGTGCAATGAATGCTATCGAAGTTGCTGGTTTAGATCCATCGGAAATAGATGAGCTGGTGCATGGGTCTACCGTTGCTACTAATGCTGTACTGGAACGAAAAGGCGCTAAAGTCTGTTTTTTTGTGACCCGTGGAATTAGAGACATACTATTAATTCAGAGACATGACCGCAGAGCGATCTACGATCTTCATTATAGAAAACCACAGCCTGTAGTGCCTCGCTACAATACCTATGAAATAATAGAACGGCTTTCTCCCGATGGCCAAGTTGTTGTTGCTCTGGATAGAACGTTGGCTAAGGCTCTAGCAACTAAAGTGTTAAAAAGCGACGAATTTGATGCCGTTGCCATTTGTTTTCTGCATGCCTATATGAATCCTACTCACGAACATTTGATGGCAGAGATTATCGCGGATGTTTCGCCCAATCTGCCGATTACCTGTTCTAGCGATGTCACCAGAGAGTTTAGAGAATACGAGCGAGCATCTACTACAACGCTTGCGGCCTATGTTCAGCCAGTAGTTGTTGGGTATGTTAGACGTTTTTCAAAAGCTCTTGAGAAAAGAGGGTTTAGAGGTCAATTTAGTATTATGCAATCAAATGGAGGGCGAATGCCCGCCGAAGCCATGGCAAAAAATGCAATATCGGCATTGTTTTCCGGTCCGGCAGCGGGTGTTGTAGGCGCTGTCCGAAGACTGGCTGGCTCCGGATACAGCAATCTGATCACTCTTGATATGGGAGGTACGAGTACAGATGTTGCTCTGATATCAGAAGGCGAAACGAAACTGGCTCCAATGACTATGATAGATGGTCTTCCAGTAAAGACACCAGTTGTAGATATAGTTACCGTCGGGGCGGGAGGCGGATCTATTGCTTGGATGGATGATGGTGGTTTACTGCGTGTCGGACCTCAGTCGGCCGGTGCGTCTCCCGGACCCGCTTGTTATGGAAGAGGGGGTGATGTTCCTACTGTAACAGATGCACATTTGATAAGAGGAACTTTACGTGTAAACAGCTTTTTGGGCGGGGAAATGAAGGTTGATAAGAAGTTGGCATCCAACGCCTTACAAACTATAGCTGAGAGTTTTGCTTCGACGTTGGCTGAGATGGCCGATGATGTTATCCGGTTAGCCGAGGCCAATATTGTTCGTGCAATACAACAAGTTTCTACGGAACGGGGAAGCGATCCAAGAGATTTTGTCCTTGTGCCATTTGGCGGAGCTGGCCCACTTCATGCAGCCCGTGTAGCGGAGGATTTGGAAATAGCCAAAGTCGTTATTCCGCCTAATGCAGGCGTATTATCAGCGGCCGGATTATTATTGTCCGATCATATTCATTATCGGAGTTTAACCAATAGGTTAACTTTAATTGAAGAAAACGTTTCAGAAATTCTAAAAACTATAGAACATCTAATTTGTGAAGCTAGGGATTATCTGTTTTCTTTGGGAATCAATTCCGTTGAAAAATTTGATATAATTCTTGAAATGCGCTATGTCGGGCAGGCGTTCGAGATCCCTGTGAAACTAAGCGCTGAAGGGTTGGATGATATTTCGGTCAATGGATTGGAACAGCTTTTTTCCATAGCTCACCATCGCATGTTCGAATTTTCTAAGCCTCATGGCGATCCCATCGAGATAATATCGTTCAGAGTGGGCGCTAAGTCTAGTCCGTCTAAAATGCCAATGGGTGATCTATCTACTTTGTCTAGGGATAACAGTGAATCCATTAAGGTAAAGATAACAGAGCGAGGCAAGAAATTAGAAGCGGCAGTCCTTCATAGGAAAGCACTGAACGAGCAACTGCTAGATGGACCATGCTTAGTCCAGGATGAAGATTCCACAATTTACGTTCCGCCTCTATGGCGGGTAAAACGTGATTTTACTAATAACGTAATCCTTATTAGGAATTCGTAGCATGGATGTGTCATCTGTTGATCAAGCTGTGATAACGCGCGCCCTAATAGCGGCTGCAGATGAGATGGGCGTTAAATTAATTAGGTCGGCTCACTCACCAGTTGTAAGAGAAGCTCAGGATTGTTCTGCCGCTATATTGGATAAATTTGGTCGTGTTGTAGCCCAAGCAGAATTGATTCCTATTCAATTAGGTTCTATCACGCATACCTTTAGGGCTTGCTTGGAACACCATCCCCTAGATACTCTAAAAGAGGGTGATTTCTTAATCAATAATGATCCCTATTCAGGAGGACAGCATTTACCTGACATATTTTTGTTCACGCCCATCTTCCTCGATGGAAATTTAATAGGAATAACCGCGACAGTAGTTCATCATATTGACTTGGGGGGCGGTGCCCCTGGCTTAAACCCCAATGCAAATGATGTGCATGAAGAAGGGATTACATTTCCACCTAGTAAATATTCTATAGACAAAGACTGGAAAGGGGGACCCTTTGAACGTCTTGTTAGGGCTAATGTTCGAATGCCGGAGTCTACGATCGGAGACATAAATGCACAGTTTGCCGCTAACGCAGTTGGTGGTGAGAGATTAAGAGAATTATGTAAAAAGTTTTCTCAGGAAATTCTAGTCTCGGCTATGGACGAGATGTTGAACTATTCAGAAAGAAGAATTAGAGCTGCAATATCTGCATCTCCTGATGGTGATTTTGAAGGTGAAGCGTGGTTGGATGATGATGGAATTGGAAATGAACCTATTGCTATAAAAACCAGACTGAGTATATGTAAAGACAGAATAGAAATTGACTTCACCGGTACGGCCGATCAAGTAAGATCGAATATGAATAGCCCTTTTGCGTCGTCTGTTTCGTCGGCGATAGCTTGTGTAAAGTCAGTTCTAACAGACCCTGATATACCATTCAACGAGGGGGCTGAGCGAGCAATTAAAGTGAGCGCACCACTTGGCTCTATTATAAATCCCAAACCGCCAGCACCGGTACGGGCGCGATTGATACCAAGTTATAGGGTAGTTAATGCTGTTATGAATGCCCTTGCTAAGGCTGTTCCTGATCGAGTAATAGCGCAGGGATTTGATACTACTTCGGTCGCGTGCCTCACCCAAAAAAAGCCAGATGGCTATAATATTTACCTAGAAATATTTGGTGGCGGATTTGGGGCTGGACCGGATAATGATGGGTGTGATGCAGTGGATTCTATGCTTTCTAATTGTGCGAACATTCCGATTGAAGCAATGGAGTCCGATTACTCATTTTTCATGGTAGAGGATTATAGTTTGCGGTCGGACTCAGGTGGTTGCGGAAAGAATCGAGGAGGGATGGGATTTCAAAGAATCTACAAAATTCTGTCTGATGGAGTTACTTTTGCTACCTATGGAGATCGATTTAGAATAGCTCCAGACGGATTGTTGGGAGGTCATCCTGGTGCAAAGGCAGAAACGTTTGTGAAGAGAGGCGCCCAAACCATTGCGCTACAGTCTAAACAGCAGTTTTCTTTGTTAGCGGGAGACCGTCTCGTTGTGCGAACTGGAGGGGGTGGCGGGTATGGCTACCCAAAGGAGCGCGACGATCACAAAACACATATTGATAAGTTGAATGATGTCATTGGCAATCGCGATTGATGGTCTAGCAAATACAAAAATAATAACAGCTTAACTAGTACACTTCGCATCCAAATTCTTCTGCGGCTTCATTAAGTGATTGCCAGAAATCCAGGGCGAACCCTCTTGCGATATATAGGTCGAACGTATCATAATCTCTGCAATCTATCAGCGCTGATAGATTAAAGAGTTTTGTCTGTGCGCAGTTGTTTTGGGTGAATGCGTTGAGGTGCCAATCTAGTCCGCTACCCTTCATAAGCAATTCCCTGGAATCTTGCCCAGAAAGTCTTAGTGATGTTCTTCCATGACTTAAATCGGTAATGGCTACAGATCTTCTTTCAAGTTCATTTACAACGGTTTTAAATAAATCCCTTGTCTCAGGTTCGACGATTAACCAGCGACCTGGACCGGTCCAAAGAATTCGTAGGCCTTTGTCTCCATTGCTCAAATTGGGCTCCTCGGAAAAAACAATCTCCAGGCACTTGCTCAGGTTATTCAATGCTGAAAGGTTTTTCTCTTTTATAGTTTCGATTTGAATTATGGATATAGGGTGCCGCTCGGTTAGAAAAACGCCCGGACCTTTAAAGGTAATATTACCGTACCGCCCCGGAATTATTGACCTGTTTAGTGCAGATCGGCGGCGTCGTGAGTTTTCAAAAAAATCCTCGTTAACCATGAAGGCGCTCCGAGGCTTTATCATAAAATACTGGGTCAACTATTTCGACTTCATGGTATTCACCGTGCAGGGGACTCATAGCCCATACGGTGTTATTTGCCCGGTTCAAGCCTCCTATGACGAAACCCAATGATATGGGGTGGCCCAGGGTAGGACTAAGGTAGGCGGAAGATGAAACGTGCCCCAGTTTTGATACAGGTGGTGCCACTGTTGGGTCCTGTACTAGTATAGCGCCTGATTTGATTCGTGATCTTTTGTCCACCGGCACTAATCCAACCAGTGTTGGGCGTTGTGTATCTTGGAGACCTTCTCGCCCCAACATAGGCAGGCCTACAAAGCTCTTTTTAGAACTTAAAAGTTTTTGTAACCCAAGGTCCTTAGCTGTTGTTCTCCCATCCAGTTCGGCTCCTGCGACGTGGCCTTTTTCTATTCGCATAATTCCCATAGCTTCAGTTCCATATGGTATTATACCGTACTGCGAACCTGTATTGATGATATAATTCCATATATCGTAACCGTAGTCTGCCGGTACATTTATTTCATAGGCAAGTTCTCCGGAAAAACTAATTCGGAAAACACGGGACGGAATTTGAAAAATTTGGGTTTGCCGAACTCCCATAAACGGGAAATCTTCGTTGGACACGTCCAGGTTGGGCGCTATTGTTGAAAGTATTTGTCTACTTTTGGGACCGGATAATGCCATGGCGGCCCATTGTTCTGTAACAGATGTTATTTTTACATCAAGATCATTCCAATGGACTTGAAGATAATATTCCATATGACTCAAAACGGCAGCCGCATTAGTTGTTGTAGTCGTCATAAAATAATGATTTTCGGACAGCCGGGAGGTTGTTCCGTCGTCAAAAACTAAACCGTCTTCACGCAGCATGATACCGTATCTGGCTCGGCCAACTGGTAGTTGTTTCCAGCCATTCGTGTAAATACGATTTAGGAACTCTGCTGCATCTTCTCCTTGAATATCGATCTTTCCAAGTGTCGATACATCGACAAGCCCGACCCCCTGTCTAACGGCTTTGACCTCCCGTGCTATAGCAACATCCATATTTTTCTTTAAATTTGGTTCATTTTTGCGCAGATAATACTGGGCTCTAAGCCACTGTCCCGCCTCAACAAAGACTGCTCCGTTTTCTTCGTGCCAGTCGTGAATCGCTGTTCGTCTCCTAGCCGAGTAGGATAATCCTACGTCCCGTCCAGCTAGAACACCCATCGATATTGGAGCAAATGGAGGCCTAAACATCGTAGTTCCAACATCTTCTATAGTTTCTGCACGTTCTTCCGCCATTATAGCGTGGCCATTTAAATTACTCGTTTTACCTTGATCCGTCCCCATGCCGAGAGTTGTATACCTTTTTAAGTGTTCCACGGAAGTATATCCTTCCCGGTGAGCCAGTATAATGTCGGCCTCAGTTACATCATCCTGTAAATCTACGAACTTCATCCCTTTACCCGGCACTCTCCAGAGTGCCTTGACAGGATTAATTGGTTGTTGAATGACGGTAGGAAGGGCGAATGGTGGTTTATCAAAACTCAGTTCCGAACTTAAAGTTGCCCCAATTTCTGAACCTTCTTTGAGACAATCCACCAGCGCGAAAGAGCCATTAGAGGCACCAACACAATATCCTTCCTGACTCCGGTCACCCGGGACAAACGCTTCTATTGCTCCGTTATATTTTGGTCGCCCGCCTGCATGGCAATGCAAATGAATGTTGGGATTCCATCCTCCAGAGATAGCTAGAAGATCAACCGAAAAAAATCTAGATGGCCCAAGGATTTTCTTGGAATCACCGCTTAATGCAGCGACGTCGACTCCAGTTAGACCAAGATAACCATGCGTATTAATGACCGCGGAGCCGGTTATGAGCTCAATATCTTTTGCTTTTAGTTTTTCTTTCCAGTCTCCAATCACCTTGTTTCTGCTATCTATGACAGCTTGCAATTGAACACCCGCCCGTGACAGGTCTAAGGCAGTTTTATAACCATCGTCGTTATTAGCGAAAACTACAGCTCGGTTGCCGGGTTTAACCGCAAAATGATTAATGTATTTTCGTGCGGCCGAGGCTAACATTATGCCGGGTCTATCATTATTTTGAAAAACTATTGGCCGCTCAGTTGCTCCAGTCGCAAGTACGACTCGTTTTGCTCTAATTTGCCATAGCCGCTGACGAGGATGAAAAGGTGGCGGAGTGAGGACATGATCCGCTACGCTTTCAATCGCATTGACGACGTTACTATCATAATATCCAAATGCCATGGTTCTCGTGGAAACGCGCACATTTGGGATGGATTCAAGTTCCGCAACGCACTGGCGAATCCAATTTTGTGCAGGTTGGTTATTAATTATTTCTGCCTCACTATTTAATTGTCCCCCAAAAGTGTTTGAACTATCAATCAGAATTACGCGAGCTCCGGAACGGCCAGCGGTGAGCGCTGCAGAGATTCCTGTTGGACCACCTCCAACAACCAGTATATCGCAATGCAAATGTTTCTTTTCATACTTATCCGGATCGTTGTCTGTGGTGCCATGCCCCATGCCAGCAGCCTTTCGGATAAAATATTCGTAAAATTTCCAGCCCGGCAATCCCATAAATGTTTTGTAGTAGAAGCCGGCTGATAGGATTGGAGACGCCAAATTGTTTATTTGAAGAATATCTAGTAGAAGATTTGGCCACCTGTTTTGACTTGTGGCTTCGAGTCCGGCGAACAACTCTGCCGTCGTTGCTCGGGTATTGGGTTCGTGGCGAGCCCCCGATCGCAATGCCACCAAAGCGTTGGGCTCTTCTATTCCAGCTGAATATATGCCTCGGGGACGGTGATACTTGAAACTCCTCCCTACCAGACGCACACCATTAGCCAAAAGGGCGGACGCTACAGTGTCCCCTTCAAAACCCGTTAATTGTTGCCCGTCAAATTTAAAACTGAGAGGGGCTAGTCTATTTATGTATCCGCCGTCCGGCAGCCGATAAACTTGTTCTCGCTTATTGAAGGCCATTAGTTTTTTGTTCCATCAACTGGGGCTAAAATTTTATGAGGTAAACCCGTATCTATAATTTCGTGGGTTACGGTATCTCTTTTAACCTTGACCAAAGACCGGCAGCCAAAAATGTGTTGCCAGTATTCTTCATGTGGTCCCTTTGGATTATCTCTAATGTAAACGTAATCAAACCATTTTTCTTCATGCCCACGAGCTGCAGTTTCTGGTCGAACTTTCGTGGCATCGCCGATGTACTGAAATTCTGCATGATCACGAAGACCGCAAAATGGACACTGTATTCTTATCATCTCATCGGCTCTCTAATGTCGGTTTGGGTATGGCCCAGCTCCTCGCTCATCTACCAATCGACCTTTTTGGAAACGATCGAGAGCTAGGCCTTCATTTAGTGAATGTGGTGAATCGTTAGCGATGGTATGAGCAAATACCCAACCCGAACCTGGAGTGGCTTTGAAACCTCCGTAACACCAGCCGCAGTTAAGGTAAAGATTGTCTATAGGGGATTTTCCTATTATCGGACTTCCATCCATCGACATATCCATAATTCCTCCCCAGTGCCTCGTAATGCGTAAGCGCGAAAGGCGAGGGATCATTGCAATCCCGGCTGAAACTACCTCTTCTATTAGAGGCAGATTACCTTTTTGAGCATAGGAATTATACATATCTATATCTCCACCAAATACTAGACCTCCTTTATCTGATTGGCTGATGTAAAAATGTCCAGCTCCAAAAGTTACTACGTTATCTATCATAGGTTTTAGAGGTTCCGTTACAAAAGCCTGCAGAACATGGCTCTCGATAGGAAGTTTCAAGCCAAGGAGTGATGCTAAGTGACCGGTATTCCCCGCGACTGCAAATCCAACCTTACCGCATCCAATATCACCCCTAGAAGTTTTTATTGAAATTATTTGATTGTTTGTTTGTTCGAAACCGATTACTTCGCAGTTTTGAATAATATCGACTCCCAATGAGTCTGCTCCTCTCGCCAGTCCCCAGGCGACAGCGTCGTGTCTTGCTGTCCCGCCACGTTTTTGAAGTAACCCACCCTTTATTGGAAAACGCGCATTACTAGAAAAATCTAGGTATGGTACCAGTTTTTCCACCTGTTTATAATCTAATAGCTCGGCGTCAATCCCATTTAAACGCATAGTATTTCCGCGTCGTGTGATAGCATCCATCTGGTTGTCAGAGTGAGCTAAATTAAGTACACCTCG
>CAYFGZ010000074.1:0-17284 GCA_964342575.1 uncultured Nisaea sp.
GACTTGAAACGGCCAGTGCTGCTCTTAATGCAACCTCGGTTTTTCCAAAACCGACATCTCCACAGATGAGCCTGTCCATGGGGCGCCCTCGGCCTAAATCCTTCAGTGTATCGTCGATCGATCGAATCTGATCGTCGGTTTCGCTATACTTAAATCGAGCACAAAACCCCTCATACAGCTCTGGGCTAATACTAATTTTTTCTGTGGTCTGTAACTCTCGGTCGGCAGCAACTTTTATAAGTTTATCTGCAATATCTTTAAGGCGTTTTTTAACCCTCGCCTTTCTGGCTTGCCAGGCTACACCTCCCAATTTATCCAAGGCAGCTCCCGTGGACTCGGACCCATAGCGCGTAAGGACATCGATATTCTCAACAGGCAAAAATAATTTATCGCCTCCACTGTAGGAAATTGACAGGCAATCGTGCGGTGCTCCACCAATCTCTAGTGTCTGCAATCCCTTAAATTGACCAACCCCATGTTCTACGTGTACGACATAGTCTCCATCCGATAGGGCCGAAACTTCCCTCAAAAATTCTTCGCCTCGCCTTTTCCTTCCCCTGGAGGGTCGACTTAACCTATCGCCAAGTATATCTGGCTCCGATATAAATAAAGTGTCGTCTGTTCGAAAACCAGTTTCAATAGGTAGAACGGCTGCCCCAATTGTTTGCAAAGACATTCGTAATAAAGCCGAATATTTATCAACAAACTCCAAGGAATTAGCCCCATGCCCCTTTAATAGGGTAGAAAGTCGCTCCCGTGAACCTTGAGAATATGTGCACAAAACAACCCTCTGACCAGCTGACTGAGCCTCTTGGATACCCGCTAGAACTTCGTCATATAGGCTCTTTGAGTTGTTCGTCCGCGCTTCTACAAAATCTATACCCGGCGCTGTTCCTGCTGATAATACCTCTTTATTCTTATAATCCCTTTTCGGACTATCAAAATGGAGAAATTCTGTGATATCTGATTGTTTCTTGACCTTGTCCCAAGCCTTAGACGTTAGATATAACAGTTGAGATGGCAAAGGTCTGTATAACGACGTTCCATTATATAACGACGTTCCATTATAAGTATTGCCCTCGTACAAGGCTTGACGCGTTTCAAAATATTCTTGAATTAACTTAAACCGTGTTAAAATAGCTTTTTCTGCGCCGTCATCTAATGAGAGAGTTGCTTCTCCAACATAATTAAATATAGTCTCCAATTCTTCATGAAATAACGGGAGCCAGTGCTCCATTCCGATATGTCGCCTGCCCTCACTTATTGCGGCGTATAACGGGTCGTCTGCTAACGCAGTCCCAAAATGCAGCCTGTACCCTTGCCTGAAGTTCTCTATTCCCTGCTTGTTCAACAAAATCTCAGCAACAGGCCCCACATTAACCTCATTTACAACATCAAATGTACGCTGAGTAATGGGATCAAAGCATCTTATATTTTCGAGTTCATCTCCGAAAAAATCTAATCTCAGTGGATCCTCTAACCCGGCTGGAAATATGTCGATTATACCGCCCCTAACCGCATATTCCCCTGACGCCCTCACTGTGTCTGTTCGAAGATATCCAATACCATCTAGGAATACCAATAGTTCGTCCAGAGGATAGCTAGTCCCCAAGCGCAGTGACATAGAGGTCCCATCAAAAAAACTCCGGGGGGGGACGCGTTGAAGAACCGCATTAACAGTCGTTAAAATCAAGCACTCCTCTTCCTCATCAATCCCCGAAAGGCGTGCCAGGCTAGAAAGTCGCTTGCTAACAATATCAGAATTTGGGGAAACTCTGTCAAAAGGCAGGCAATCCCATGCCGGAATTATGACTACTTGCAAATCAGATGAAAAGAAACGTATACACTGTTCTATTTGATCAAGCCTCGTATCGTCGCGGCAAATATGAATAACTCGATTTTTTTTTCTTGCTAGATCAACGATTAGTTTCCCATCCCAGCCTGTGGGAGTATTCGCGAATTGAGTGAGCTTTTTCATCTTTATTTTTCAATGGATTATTATCTTATTTTAAACTCTTTTATTAAATAAAAAACCTCCGTTTGATAACAGCTTGGTGGCAGTTCCATTCCAGAAATCCATTTATATAGTCGTGGGTCTTCGATTTTAAGGAGTTTTTCGTAATCATCTAACTGCGCAGCATTGAATGAATCTAGATGCTTTGCCGCAAATTGCCCGAGAATTAAATCAGTCTCTTTGGTTCCTGTGTAGAAACTTCTATACTTTAAACGCTTGCGCCATTCCAATATATTAGTGCTCATTTATAACTCCTAGCAAGCCAGACTGAAATACTGCATTCACACCAAGTCGGCAGCAAGTCTTTAGTGACGCTGCTCCATGTTTTTTTAATTAGCTCAACTTTATAAAACTTCTGTATTTCGCATACTTTAGGTGTCTAATATATTATTTAATTACCATTAGCCAGTGTTGTCGCTTGAGTTTTTGATTGAAGATTTAAAATGCGCCCGGAAATCTTATTTAAAGCCTTCGCGCCGAATACTAACCTCCAAGGAATCGGTCCTCGGATTGGAAAATTATTGGAAAAGCATGTCGGACCTAGGATCATCGACCTGATCTGGTTGTTTCCAAATAATATCGTCGAGAGAAAATACTATTCAACACTTAATGACATCCCCAACGGAACATTTGGCACTATACTGGCACATGTTGTAAAACATAAACCTCCTCGAAACAGACGGCAGCCATATTCCATAACTTGTTCCGTTGAAAATGAAACAGTTGAATTAGTGTTTTTTAACGCCCGAGCCGACTACCTAAAAAACGTTTTACCTCCCGAAGAAATGAGAGTGGTTAGCGGAAAAATAGAGTATTTTAAGGGCCGGTACCAGATCACACATCCGGATTATATTGTACAGAAACATTTGCTAAAAACGGTATGTGGAACGGAACCTGTATACCCATTAACGCAAAACCTTTCAAATAAACTCGTTCGCCGCTCTATAGAAAATGCGCTGGAATTATTGCCAAAACTACCTGAGTGGCTAGACCCCCTTCTTCTCGCCAGGGAAGACTGGCAAGATTGGTCAACCTGTCAAAGAAGTATACACGCGCCCAAAGGCATTGAGGACCTAAGCCTTCAATCCAAGATGCGCCGGAGATTGGCCTACGATGAATTACTGGCTAATCAGCTAGCGCTGGCTTTAATCCGAAATCAGCAGCGGGAAACAGACGGGCAAGTAATCAAGGGAACCGGGGAATTTGTTGAAAAAGCCGTCCAGTGTCTCTCGTTCAATTTAACGAGCAACCAAAATAATATCTTTAGTGAAATAAAAAGCGACTTGTCTTCAAGAAATAGAATGTTGAGGCTCCTTCAAGGAGACGTTGGTAGTGGAAAAACAATAGTCGCCTTTCTGTCAATGATTTACGCTTTTGAGGCCGGTTTCCAATCAGCATTAATGGCACCGACAGAAATATTGGCCCGCCAACACTTTGATACCCTCTCTCCTCTGGCTGAAAAAATTGGGATCAAGATAGGCCTATTAACAGGCAAAGATAAGGTAGGGCATAAAAGGGATATTTTAAGCAAACTTAGCAGTGGTGAGTTAAATTTAATAATTGGCACACATGCTCTATTTCAAGAAGACATTCGTTTCAAAAAACTGGGTTATGCAGTCGTTGACGAACAACACAAGTTTGGCGTCCATCAACGACTAGCCTTGAGTGATAAAGGTATTGGAATTGACATATTAGTAATGACAGCGACGCCCATCCCGAGAACTTTAACTATGACTGCTTATGGCGATTTAGATGTGTCCAATCTGGTTGAAACTCTCCCGGGTCGTCGCCCTGTGAATACCAAAGCTATACCATCAACGCGAATTGATGAAGTCATTTATGCAATTGGACGAGCGATAAAAAAGGGTGCCAGAGCTTACTGGATCTGCCCACTCATTGAAAGTTCAGAAACAAATAACGTTGTTACTACGCAGGAGAGGTTTGCAATATTACGTAGTATTTTTGGAGATCGTGTTGGATGCATACACGGCCGCATGAAAACACCCGAAAAAGACAAAATAATGGAAGAATTTCGCCGCGGTGTCACAGACATTCTGGTAGCCACAACAGTCGTCGAGGTTGGCGTCGATGTTCCTGAAGCAACGATAATAGTCATCGAACATGCGGAGCGATTTGGATTAGCTCAGTTACATCAACTGCGTGGTAGAGTGGGCAGAGGCACGGCCGATTCAACTTGTCTACTAGTTTATCGGACGCCTCTAGGCGATACTGCCCGCGCTCGTTTAACCATATTACGAGAAACCAACGATGGTTTTCATATCGCGGAGGAAGACCTACGGCTTAGGGGGTCCGGCGAATTGCTTGGAACCCGACAAAGTGGCACGCCCACCATGCGGGTGGCTGATCTAGACGCGCACTCAGATCTATTGCATGTTGCAAAAAACGACGCCGATTCTATTTTTGCGCACGATCCCCACTTGCAAAGTGGTAGAGGACAAGCACTGAGGATATTGTTATACCTTTTCGAGCGGGATATAGCGGTTCAATATTTAAAAAGTGGTTAAAATTTTTTAACCAAAATCTCTCTCGTCACCACACTTTTACTCTTCGTTCGTTTATTCTTTAATTGTTCCGCCATCTTCATGTTGGGGAGTATCTTCCTTTGAGCTTTAGAATTCGCTTGAGGTATTACTACGTCTATAAACTGGTGTAACGATGCCGGTTGAAACCAACATTTTAAATCCCTCCTCTGGAGACATGCTAAGAAAAATCAAGTCTTTCTTTGGTACAAATAAGAGAAACCCTGAAGTTGGATTCGGAGTTGTTGGGACGAAAACATTGATTACTTCCTCCTCTATTAACTCCCGCACCTCCCCTTTTGTTTTGCCGGTGACAAATCCCATGGTCCAAATACCTCGTCGTGGGTATTCAAATATAACAACTTCTCTAAACGAATCAGACTTTTGTGACAAAATGGTTTCCATAATTTGCTTAATGGCGCTGTAAATATTGCTAACAATCGGCATCCTCGCCATAAGGGTTTCGGTCAAACGCAGCAACCATCTGCCTAATAACCCAGCTGTCACCCATCCAACGAAGGTTAGCGTTAATACTGTCATTAACAGACCCAAGCCCGGCAAATTGACAGGCAAGTACGTTTCAGGATTGTAGGCAGGTGGCAGTAGAGTAACTATGTGATTATCAAAAAAGTTTATTATTCCCCATGCAATCCAAAGGGATATACCAACAGGGGCAGTGATAAGAATACCCGCCAAGAAATAAGCCCTCATTCTTGACCAAAAGGGTCTTTTTATTAAATTCGGTGAATTTTGTTTTTCTGGGGCCACTCCACTACTCCAAAAAGTGGCCGTTACAGCCAGTTAGGGGGAATTCTGCGTCGTTACCTACGGATTCTCTCAGTAGTAAACAGCACTCAGGGAAAGCCTGTACTATAAAATACCAGTACAGTCCAATCTAATCTTCATTTAATGTAACTAGCGTTCAATGAAAACGTTTGTTAACCCGACGCTCTACGAGCGCCAGTATTTCCGATCTCCGTGCACCATTATTTTCCATAGCCAGTTTAAACAAACGAGACGCTTCATTTTCAGGAGGGACTGGTGGTTCCATACCCATTTGGCTAAATGCGAGCTGTTCTGCTCGATTTAGCACCTCTGGTGAAATACGTTTTCTAATTTTACGGATCATTAACAAAATTTTTTGTTTTTCGTCCAAACCCTTTGGCGGTCTCCGTTTTACTGCCGATCTATTATCTAGATTTTTTTTAGCCTTTTTTTTGAAGAAAAACATCTTATAACAATCAATTAACGGAAGGCCTAATCGTGAAAGTAGCGGCAAGAGCACCGGAAGTTATTTTTGTTACCATAGCTTCAGCCCGCCCCTCTAGCGAATGCCCATCCTTAGACAAATTAACATTGCACTTGAACTTCTGACCCTTCGCTAAGATCTTCTCATCATAAGGCTCTAAAATAAAGCCTTTTAAGCTGTAATCCCGCACGTTAAAGGTAAATCTGTCAACCGTAACCGTTCCCCTAGAGCCGATAGACGCGGCCGTACTCGGCTGAACCGTCCTCAGTTGCACTTTTGAAGTTGGTTTACTCTTAATAAAATCAAATACTCCCATTGGTTTCACTCCATTAGCAGAATATAACCAAAAAAAAAAACCGAAGTCTTATACACGAATCGGAGAGATACGTAAATAATTATATGTCAATACTTGCAACAGATTTGTAACATTAGCCTTTTACTTTATAAGAACTACTGCATTTAAATATCTAAGTCCCCGATCATTAAAATTAGTAATCCATTATTGATTTCGCTGTATACATTAACTATTTATTCGCTGGATCTCAGTTTTTCAATCAACTTGGTAGAGCTGAAGCCAACGACTAATGGTATAATCTTAACCTCTCCTCCATAGGCCTCAACGAAGTTCGCCCCCACAACATTTTGCCAAGAATAATCTCCCCCCTTAAACAAAACATCAGGTTTAACCTCCTCTACTAACTTAATTGGCGTTTCCTCATTAAAGACAATTACAGAATCAACAGCCCTGAGAGCCATCAGGACGATTCCGCGAGATTCTTCGGATTGCACGGGACGGGTGCTTCCCTTTAGTTTTTGGACCGACATGTCGCTATTTAAGCCAACTATCAGCCGGTCACAGAACAATCGTGCATTATTGAGAAGTGAGATGTGGCCTGGGTGGAGAAGGTCAAAACATCCGTTTGTGAAGCCGATCCTGCAACCCTTTTCCCTCCAAACATTGATTTCCTTCATAATCTCTGCACGGTATTCAGTTGATATGGAAAATTCTGCCAAAAGTTATAACCTCCATTTCCACAGAAACTCTCTAATATTAGTTCGGTGGGCATAAAGAAATTAGACCTAATATTTTGATTATAGACAAGACGAAAAACATTAGAATTTATATTAGGTCTATGGCTTAATTAGAACGGTTAATGATTTTGTTGGAATAAAAAATGCCGGATCCAACCAAAACGCAGCTTGATTTTAAAAATAATCTTTCTAGCTTACTTAGCACGCTAAGCCAAAAATCCTGGGATAGTTTTCCAAAAAATGTGCAAGAAAAGGTAGCGCTAATTTTTTGCGATGATCTGGCTGCCATGATAGCAGCCAGCCGCGAAGTGGAGCTCAAGCGACTTATCAAAGGGTTAGTTAAAACATCGGGTAAAAAAAATAGTACTGTCTATGATGGAATTGGTACCCGTTTAGATAAATATTCAGCGGCCATTGCTAACGGCGCATCAGGGGACTGGTGCGAACTTGATAGTGGCTACCGCCCTGCCCTTTGCCATGCAAGCCTATATTGCTTACCTGCTCTACTGGCAGAAGGTGAGTCAATTGGAGCCACAACAAAACAAATTTTGCACGCTCTACTTCTCGCTTATGAGACAACTGCACGACTTGCACGATCTTTCACCTACACAGACTTAAAACTTCATACTCATGGGAGCTTAGCGGCCGTGGGCGCCGCGGCTGCTGTAGCCTTTTTGAGAAAGTATCCGGCCAATAAGATTTTTTTAGCAATGAATTCTGCCGCGACAATGGTTGCTCCGGCCCCTTTTAATCATGCTGTTGAGGGCGCACTAGTCCGAAATATATGGCCAGGGCTTGCCGCGTCCAACGGCTTGCGGGCTGCAGACTGGGTAGAAATGGATATATTTGCAACCGACAATACAATTCATCAAGTTTACGTCGATATTTTTGGCGCTCATTCCAATCCTAATACACTATTAAAGGATCTCGGAAAGAACTGGGCAGTAATGGACGGATATCACAAGCTCCACGCTTGTTGTCAATACAGTCATTCTGCTGTCGAAGCGACACTACAAGTTCGCAAAGAAATGTGTAATAGTTACAATAATTCACAAATTGAAGAAATTTTCCTGGAAACACACTGGAGAGGCCTATTATTAAGTAATTCAACCCCAATTACCACGTTGGCAGCAAAATTTTCGATGGAACACGTTATCGCCACGGTATTAGTAAATGGACATGCTGACGCGGCTGCATTTACAAAAAGCATGCTTTCAAATAGTGATATTGCTATGCTCCGAAATAAAATTCATATAAGTCAATATATACCTGAGCCAGAGTGGCCCAACGATCGCCCCGCCCTGCTCAAAGTGAAGATGCAAGATGAAACCGTTATCATCAAAAAATGTTTGAGCGCTCGTGGTGGACCAGATCGACCTTTTTTATTAACTGATATAACCGCCAAAATTAGAAGTATTTTGGCCGGAAACTTCGAAATTTTATTGGAGCCTATAAATAAGATAATTCTCTTAGATGATCATATCTTAGATTCTACTTGGCGGGACATCGTTTATAGCCCCTAAATTAGCTCTACATCATTAGTCGAGGTAAGGTTAGGGTTATCTCAGGTATGAAAATCAGAAGAAGTAACGTCAGTATGTCTATTATTAAAAATGGCATTACTCCCGAAAATACATCTTCCAAACTCAATGGAACGGGTGACGCACTGCGAACTACGTAAACGTTCAGGCCTACAGGGGGGGTGATTAAAGAGATCTCAGCCAGCTTAATCGCTATAACACCAAGCCAAATCGGATCAAAACCTGCTCCCACTAGTATTGGATACATGACAGGAAGAGTAATAACCATAATAGCTATTGGATCAATCAACATTCCTAGAATTAAGTAAATAACAGCGAAAGCGAACAGATAAGTGTACTTATTCAGTTCCAGTGACAAAAGCGTCTCGGAGAGATCAGCAATTATACCCGTGTAAGTTAGATACCTGGCAAAAATAATACCGCCAATAACAATAATAAAAATTACTGAAGTGGTTACCCCGGCATCTTTAAAAGTATCCAGGGTTGTCTTCCGAGATAGCCTACCCTTTGCCACTACAATGAGAAAAGCTCCGAAAGCACCGACCGCTCCAGCATAAGTCGGAACAAAAAAGCCCGTATATATGCCTCCAATAACAAGTAGAAAGAGGAACGCTATCCCCCAAACACCCTTTAGGGAACTTATACGTTCGCTCCAATTTATGGAAAATTTAGACTGAGGCGCCATATCTGGTCGAATTTTTGCAATCGTGTATATGCCCCCCATATACATGCCCGCCGACAATAATCCCGGAATCAAACCCGCCATTAGCAACAGCGCAACCGATTGCTCAGTCAAAATAGCGTAAATTACCATTATAATACTGGGAGGTATTAGAGAAGCTAATGTTCCGGAAGCAGCTATACAGCCAGCACTTAAACGTCGGTCATAGCCGAATGATGTCATTTCTGGCAATGCGATTTTCGTGAATACTGCCGCATTGACGACAGTAGATCCGCTCGCAGCACCGAATGCCGCTGAAGCCAGAGTCGTAGCCATGGCCAATCCACCGGGCAATCTTCCCAACCAATTATATGCTGCCTTATAAAGATCGCGTGTAAGGCCTGCTTGAGTAGCTAACGATCCCATCAAAATGAACAATGGTATTACGGCTAACGTGAAGGAATTAGTGGTACTGAATGGGATTGTAGCCAGATGAGCCCACGCCGCGTCCGGGCCTATTGCCAAAAAGGTACCTAAAATACCGCATAGCCCTAGTGCAACACCGATGTGAACTCCCATGCCAAGCATGAAAAATAAAGTTACTAAAACAATAATTCCAGTTAAGCCAGAATCAAGCAAGACTACGTCCTTTTTTCATCTATATATTTTTCTGCTTCCACAATTTCACGAGCAATAATATCGTCAACCGAAAGATGTTCTTCACCAGCAACTACTCTAAGAATATCCGCCACTAAATCCGTTAATAGTTGAAGGATCAGTAAACCCGTTCCGCCCACCAACATAAACCGTGCAGGCCATAAAGGGACCCTAATTAACCCAAAGGTGGATTCATCGATAGTCCAACTAAAAATTGCTTCGAACGTAGCCTGCCAAAGCAGCAATCCAAAAAATGCAAGAGCCATAAGATCGGAAAAAGCGTCCATAACCCCCTGTGCTCGTGGCCCCAAGCGGGTATAAAATAGCTCCACTCGAATATGATTACGTCTTATTTGAGCGTACGTCAGCGCCCCAAAAACAATTACTACCATAGTACTCTCGGTCAATTCGAGGGCACCATGCACTGGTTGACCGAAAAATTGTGTACCTATCACATCCGCCGTGCCAAGAAAAGTCGACGCAAGCATGCCAAACCCTCCTATCAGGAGAACGCCCAGCGCAATAGGTTCTATTATTCTGTTAACTTGTTTCATCGCAACTAAATTCAAGGGAAAGGCCAGCCACTTCTAATTCAATCGAAGTAACCAGCCTTTTCCTTAATGTATAAAAAGCACTTCAAAACATTAAAAGCTTTATTTTGTCCATGCTCGCCAGGCCGCAGCTACTTCTGCCGCCTGTTTACCAAAGCCCCGTTTCTTCATGTTATCGGCCCAACCCTGAAGTAAATCCGGGGTAGCCGCTTTCCATTTAGCTAACTCCGACGCTGGAAATTCTTTAAAAACACCACCCGCCTTTTTGATATTTTCAATTGATTTTTTAGTACCTGTAACCAACCAATCTAAGTATTCTTGCTGACTTTTCGCCGCTTGATCCATAAATATAGCCTGAATATCTGTTGGAAGTTTAGCCCATGTTCGTTTTCCTATCACTATCATGTGGCCAGCGATTGTCATGGCAGTTCCACAGCTATATTTTCCGGGTTCATAGAGCCGTAAACTTTCGACGTTGCCCGCATTTAAAAATGAGTAATCTATCGTGCCTCTTTGCAATGCTTCATAAACTTCCGTCGGCCTTACTGTAACAGGAACAGCACCAATGGCATTATGCATTTTCGGTAAATCTGCACCAAAACTGCGTATCTTTTTGCCCTTCAAATCCTTCACTGAAGTACAATTTGGTGAAGGACCAGTCATGTAATACGAACCAAGAGGTTGTTGAAATAAATAGTTAACATTAATTTTATCCGATTCCTGTTTGAAAATCGGAAACATTTTGTATGACTTGTGAACAATGTTAATCGCCTGCACAGGATCATCAAAAATAAACGGTATTTGATAAGCCTTCCAAAATAACAATTGATCAGGATAGTACCCCATAGCAACCGAAGCCATATCAATTGCACCTCTACCTGCTAGGAGGGCCACTTCGTTACCCTTACCTAACCCACCAGCAAAAGTAATATCTATTTTTACCCTTCCCTTGGTTCTCTCTTCAATTTTCTTTGCAAAATCCTTCTCCACTTGGACAAATGCACTATTCGGCAGGTAATGCCCCCAACGCAATTTAAACTCCTGGGCTCCTACAGTCGCTGTTGCTCCGACAATAAATGCCCCCACAAGCGCTGTTTTCACTAATCGGAAACAATTCCGTGTCATAATAAACTCCCATGTTTTTATACGAACTTCATTAAACGCTTAATTGCATATATCCGTCCACTCTAATCGACTATTGTTTCCAACACGATTATATTATCTTACCAAAGAAGATCCGACGAATTTTGCACTATTGAAGTTTTTTTACACTTAATATCCTTTATGAATAGCGCACTTTTCACTATCCTAAATATATCTTGTGCAAGGACTTATATCTATAATGGTAAAAAAGCATATTAGGATGTACGAAAATCTGCGGGCTTGCAGCTACACTCCCTTTTACCTCGCTCAAATAGAAGGTTTTTTTGAGCAAGAAGAAATACAGGTTTCGCTTGTTTTATCTTCATCACCCTCAGAAACCGCTCAAGGTCTAATAGAAGGGAGAGCAGATGTCTCATTTGGCGGGCCTATGCGAGTAATGCTACACCACAATGAAGCAATTAAACGCAATCGAACATGTCCACTAATTTGTTTTGCTCAAGTAGTCGCCCGCGACCCATTCATGCTAATCGGCCGCGAGCCCAATAATAACTTCCAATTCACCGACCTATTAAATAGCACTATAGCGGTTGCCATCGATGTTCCTACGCCTTGGATGACACTGCAAGATGATTTATCTCGAGCCGGAATTGATCCAGCAACAATAAAAAAATCGCCCGAAGCTTCAATGCGAGAAAATTCGGAGTTATTCAAGAAAGGGCAGATCGATGTAGTTCAAGTTTTTGAGCCTTATGCTCAAGAATTGATCGAAGCAGGCGGGCACCTGTGGCATCGGTTTTCCTGCCGAGGCGATATTGCTTTCACCACGTTCTATTCGAAAAAATCGTTTACTACTGAAAATCGTAAGACATGCCAATCACTGGTACGTGCCATGGCCAAGGCACTTAAGATGGTACATACTATCTCTTCAAGGGAACTGGCAGAAATAGTAGGCCCCCATTTCTTTCCCGAATTATCTCCTAGAACCTACGCTTCAATTATTGAGGGGTATAAATTGTCCAATCTTTGGCCAAAAACAACTACTCTGTTACCCTCGGCTTTTGTAAAATTAAAAGGTGCCCTGTTATCAGGTGGGCTAATAGAACATGACATACCCTATGAAAACGTAATTGACGAAGAATTGTCAGTGCCGCAATATACAAGAAATGACTAAACAAACGCATCTTCCAATAATTGATATTACCCCATTTCTGGACGGCACTAACAAATATAGCGTGGCTTCCCAAGTGGCCAAAGCATGCAAAGAAATTGGCTTTCTTATTATCTCGGGCCATGGAATTGACGAGAAAATCATCGAAACCGCTTTTAGAAAATCTCGTGAGTTTTTTGATCTGCCACAAGTAAATAAGGACCGGTATCACCCAAACATTGGCGCACAGCAACGCGGTTATCACGCATTCGCCAGCCGAGGTTTGGCCTATACTATTGGTAAGGACGCTCCCCCAGATCTCCGCGAAACTTATTTTCTTGGTCCCCTGGCGGATCATAGGGACTACTTTAAATATTCAACGGAGGCACTAAAAGCCTATGCTCCAAATATTTTTCCCAAAGAGCCTGACGGCTTAGACGATGCATTAAAAGCAATTTACCGCTCTTACGAACATCTATCCGAAAATTTACTAAAGATATTTGCAATTGGGCTAGAGCAAAATGAAAATTATTTTTCAGGACTGATAAAAAAACACTTTAGCATTTTATCCAGCCATAACTACCCACCCCTCCGTCAACCCCCCAAGAAAGACCAGTTAAGGACTGGAGCACATACTGACTTTGGAGCCATTACAATTCTAGCAATGACAGAGGCAGCAGGAGGGCTAGAGATTTTGATGCCAAATCAAAAATGGTTGCCAGTGCAACCTCCAAACGATTGTCTCGTAGTTAATTTAGGGGATATGATGGCTCGTTGGACCAACGATCATTGGAAGTCTACACTGCATAGAGTGGTAAACCCAAAAAACTTAAATGATCAAACATCTAGACGGCAAACCATTGGGTACTTTATGCACCCCGATTACGATACCCTGATAGAGGTACTACCAAGTTGCATTGGAGCTCGTAATTCTCCAAAATTCAAGCCCATTTCTGCCGGCCAACATATTGCTGAAAAAATCCGTGCCAGTCATGAAGGAAGTTTAAAGGACCGTTAAAAACATTGCAAAATAGTTACTTTAATAGCGGTGCCGCCACACACATCATCGGTGCTATCTTTAAATTCTCAAACTACTAAACCAAGCACCGAAATTAAGGTAACTAACCAGCTATTTATAAAAACCGATCTTGTCTCCCCTCAACGAGACACCCAAGCCATTGAGCAACCTATTAGAATAATTGAAATAGGCAACCACCTGATTAACTTCCAAGATCTCGCCATCATCACATTCTACTGCACGGAGTCTAGAAATATCTTCTTTATGCATGCAACCCACATTAAGCGTCAGTTTTTCAGCATATTTTATTAGAGCCGCCTCTTTGTCCGTAAATATGTTTTCAAACCAGTTGCCCTTTAACGCTTTTAGCATTTTGTTTGATCGCGCAGAATCTCCAATTAATATTTTCGCGTTATTCCAATGATGAGTGAAACTGTAATCACAATTGTTAAGGATACTCACATGTGTTGCTACAATCTCCAAGAACCATAAAGGAAGGGTTATATCATCGCTATGCAGAACGCTTTTGTACAATCTGAGGTGACCTATCATTGTTTCAGGACGCAAACTGTGAACCCTCATAACATTGTCCAAGCTCCCATGCGGCGTCCTTGCTGTATCAAAAACTTTTTTTAAGATCTCATCCGCTTCATCATCGTCTATCATCTTAATCCATGCCACGTTGCTCACAAATATTTCCTCCTGTCTCTAATGCAAATCGGTATCTCTATGCACAAGATAAAGCACGAAAAAGCCTTGATTGGAAATTGGGATTGAATTTAAATTATTAAATATTCTATTGGCGGAGGAAAGAATGGCTAAACTTGTTGGCATAGCGATTACCCCTAAACTACTAGCCCCAATGCAGGAAATACAACAAGCGATAATAGAGGTAGATAGCGGCATCCAAGGAGATGCACGCGGAAGTAAGCGTAATCGTCAAATTAGTATTTTATTCGAAGATGACTGGATCGACGCATGCGAAGAAATAGGGATAAAACTGCCATGGACCACAAGACGGGCGAATTTATTTGTCTCGGGCATAAGAGCTCCCAAAACACCCGGGTTAACCTTCCAAATCAATGATGTAGAGCTTGTTGTTGCAGTCGAAACTGATCCTTGTGATCTCATGGACAAACAATTCAATGGCCTTCAATCTGCATTAAAACCTGATTGGCGGGGCGGCGTTTGCTGCACTGTATCAAAACGAGGCCAAATATCGGTTGGCGATGAGATTAGCTTTGAAATCGCAGAAACTTGTTTGCGAACCCATCAAAACTAGAGGATGATGGCAGATTCTGTCCTATTCGACCAAATGACCTTCCTCCAAGAAAGTCGTCTGGTAGGCGATATGAAAAATTATTCTGCAGCCGTTGGAACATTTGTTTCCTTCGGCTCCCAGGTCTTAAGCACCGGGAGAACTTCCTTAGCGAACAACTTAAGCCCTTCTTCAGAAACCTTCATGGGAGTCCCCCCGAACCTAAACGAAACGTTTAGCTCAAAATCTCCCATAATTTTCCGACGATCATCGAGTTGCCTGAGAATTCTATCCGGCGTGCCCCAACAGGCCGCCTTCATAAAATTATCAACGGCCGCTGATAAGTCCCCACCGGTTTTTCGGGCAAACTCAGCTTTTTCCTGATAGCCACCATACCCTTTAACATTCTTGAAATGCTCTCCCAGGAATTCATAATGATAAAAATTACTCTCTGTAAACATTCCCTGATACTCACGGGCCCACTCCTCCGCTTGATCATTTGAATCAGTGCAGATTGCAAAATCAGTTAACATCGGTGTAGGAGCGGGTCTGCCATGAAATTTTTGATGGAGTTCGCGGCCGTGCTGTAAGACCGGAGCCCGCAACTCCCAAGGTCTGTCGGCAAACATAACCATGCGAACGTCCCCTAGTTTGGCCACCGACTCCACCGACTCGGGGCTAGTTGCCACAGAATATAAACGTCCTTCCATAGAATGTTGTGGTCGTGGCCGTAGCTCGATTCTTGGCTGCTTGTACATAGGTCCATCACCCTCTATAAAACCTGTTTCTAGGGCCTTGATAACCATACTAGATGCTTCGTCGAAACGAGCTCGAGACTCGTCCATAGATAAACGAAACCCCTCAAACTCACGCCTTGCAAGCCCTCTCCCCATACCAAAGCGAAGACGTCCATTACTTAAGAAATCAAGCATTATAACTTGCTCAGCCACGCGCAGAGGATCATGCCAAGGCAGAATGACAGCAGCTGTCCCAACGTCTATATGAGAATATTTCGCCGCTAAATGGGTCATTAATTGCAGATTGTCGGGTATGAACGAATAGTCGGCGAAGTGATGTTCAGTTGACCAAAGAACATCAAAACCCGAGTCAGCAGCTATCTCAGCCAACCTTAGATCTTCATTCCAGGTTTGTTCATCCGAGCAGTTTTCCCAACCATAACTGGCGAAGATCATAAAAAAACCAACGTCCATTTGCCTACTCCCCATTTATTGAAATAGTCTCAGCAGTAGTTTCGCATTGTATACTCAACAACCAAACTCTTTTTTTCCTCAGTCTACCACCACTTCCTAAATATCAACCTTGTGGTGAGATAATTGGATGACCACGAGAACCTATTATCTTGGCCCCGTTATCTTTATTTAGTATTATTTTGGATAACAATCAATAAACGGTGCCCGACCAAATGAAACATCATCAAAAAGAAGCTATTTCTTTGATTTTTAAGAACACAAAATGAACGTTTTAGTCAAACTTTCTGTAAAAATTAGTTAAACTATGTCACCAATTCTTCTCGAAAACCGGCTAAGTCATTGAAAAGATTGGTGAGCGCGACAGGGATCGAACCTGTGACCCGCTGATTAAAAGTCAACTGCTCTACCAACTGAGCTACGCGCCCACTCACAGCGGAATATATAAAAATTACCCCGCTGGTCAACTGTCCTCTACAATATTGTTAATTATTTATTGTTCCCAACATTCGCTCCTTTACTCTTTGAGTTACAAAATCACCTATTTCGCCCCCCAATATAGCAATTTCCTTAACTAACCTCGAAGATATAAACTGATGACGTTCTGATGACATTAGAAAAATTGTTTCAACCTCAGGATTTAATCTGGCGTTCATTCCAACCATCTGAAACTCGTACTCAAAATCAGATACAGCCCTAAGACCACGTATAACAAATTTAGCCTTATTTTGATCCACAAAATGCATCAATAAATTTCCAAATGAAGTTACCTCTATGTCACAATGGTAACCTTTAATTTTATTATCTGTTTTTATGACCTCTATCTCTTGGCTAACCATTTCCCTACGTTCATCAAGACTAAACATAGGGCTTTTGCCAATATTTTCGGCCGCTGCTACCAGTAATTTATCTACCATTTTACTAGCCCGACGTATAATATCTATGTGGCCGTTTGTAATCGGATCAAACGTTCCGGGATATACCGCTATACGCACAACTACCTCCAGGTGATAAAAACGTTATTTTCTGTAAATTAGAAATAACAAATCTGTATAAAGAATTCTATTCCAGATTAAACCTAAAACTCCGTCCCCATTTTTGCCATTATTTTTCGCTTATTTCATCTGGTGGCAAACTATCAAGCTCTCCATTTGAGCCATTCATATCTTCACCAATTAAGCTAACCGATACTACTTTTTCATCGCTATCGACCCTAAAGATCCATACTCCTTGGGTTCTGCGCCCCGTAATACCGATTTCATCCACTGTACAGCGTATAAGTTGTCCTGTATCAGTCACGAGCA
>CAYFGZ010000075.1:0-16848 GCA_964342575.1 uncultured Nisaea sp.
TGAAAGGCTCATCCGAAAATTCGGCTCTTAACTTTTGTCCAGAACCGCCGCTTCCAGTGCCTGTTGGATCACCTGTTTGCGCCATAAAACCTTCAATAACTCGATGAAAAACAATACCGTCATAAAATCCCTGCCGCGCAAGTTCTTTAATTCTTTCAACATGGTTTGGGGCAATATCTGGCAGTAATTCAATAACCACACGCCCATCCTTAAGGTCCAGATAAATTTGATTTTCGAGGTCATTAGCCTCTGCATTATTTACTGTCATGGCAAAAAACAAAGCTCCAATCAATGAAAAAATACGACACATCCTAAGCTCCAGAGATCAATGTTAACGCTCCAACTTACACAATACTCAGGAGTGCCTAACGTGCAAGATCGAAAAGTCTATCCACATCAATACTTTTCCTCAGATGGTCTGCAAGATCATCCAAGGTATCTTCAATTTTTTGGTTAAAACTTGCTGGTTCGTTCACACAAATGCCAAAAGTTTTTAACACAGAGTTGCGAAACTTATCTTCTACAAATAAGCCATGCACATAAGTCCCCGTCACTAATCCATCAGGAGACGAAGCTCCATCCATTCTATTTTGACCATCCATTTTATCAATACAGATAACTGGGGAGTTACAATCGGGACCTGTTGTCCTACCAATATGTATTTCATAACCTGTTACACGCTCACCATGTTTAAGGTCAAACCCCGTTATTTTCTTCAGCGCTTTCTTACTTGTGAGTTCAGTTTTAACATTCAGTAGTTCTAACCCCTTAACAGTCACAGCATTCCCCTCTATTCCTTGTGGATCACTAATCGTCCTTCCTAGCATCTGATAGCCGCCACAGAGACCTAATACACTCCCGCCTCTCCTAACGTGCGATTTTATATCTATATCCCACCCTTGTTCGCGCAAAAAAGCCAAATCGCTAATCGTTGATTTGCTTCCTGGTATTATAATCAGGTCTGTATCACAAGTAATCGCGTTTCCAGGTTCGACGATCGACAAGTTCACATCGGGTTCAATTCTTAGTGGGTCTAAGTCATCAAAGTTCGCTATGCGAGATAGCCGGGGTACCGAAATCTTTATTTTTTTGTCACCAGGAGTATTCATAGTGGTCAAACTTACCGCATCCTCAGCCGGCAGAATATTTGCGGAACCAAACCACGGAACGACTCCTAAGCCTTTCCAATTTGTTCTCCTTTCTATTTCCCATAAGCCATCCGAAAATAGAGAAATATCTCCTCTAAATTTATTTATTAAAAAGCCCTTTATTTGTCGCGCCTCTGCAGCCTGTAAAACCGTCTTTGTGCCGACAATGTTTGCGATAACCCCACCTCGATCTATATCACCGACCAAGACGACTGGAACATTTGCTGCCAGTGCAAAGCCCATGTTAGCAATGTCATTAGATCGTAAATTTATTTCTGCAGTACTGCCTGCTCCCTCTATCAATACAAGATCTGCGGCTTCCCTAATTTTCTCAAAGCTATCGAGTACCTGAGGCAATAATTTTGCCTTTAATTGTTGATATTCCCTTGCGTTGATCCGTCGATGCATACGGCCTTGTATAACAATTTGTGCGCCGTTATCCGTTTCCGGTTTCAATAAAATTGGATTCATATCGACTGTAGGCTCAATACCACAAGCTTTAGCCTGCAGAGCTTGTGCCCTGCCTACCTCTCCGTTACCCACAGCGATAGCCGAATTATTAGACATATTTTGGGGTTTGAATGGTCGAACTACCATGCCATTTTTTTTCGCGGCGCGGCACAGGCCCGCTACAAGAAGAGATTTCCCAACATCCGAACCGGTTCCCTGCAACATCAACGACCTGGCAACCATTTTATTAACGCCTAACTTTCTGATACAAGTTCTACCATTTTTCTATCCATGGCCTTAAGTCCGTTTCGAAGCTCCACGCGTTTCTCGGCTGATTATGCATGACCCAATAGGCTTCGGAGATCGCATTTGGATTAAGTATGCCATCTTGATCCTTTTCTGCATATCTATCTGGAAACATTTCTTTTATCCACTTTGTATCGATTGCCCCATCAATGATTATGTGTCCAACGTGAATGCCCAACGGGCCTAGCTCACGAGCCATCGACTGGGCTAGAGCTCTCAAACCATGCTTGCCCGCAGCAAATGCAGAAAAACCATCGCCGCCACGAATACTGGCGGTGGCTCCTGTAAATATTATGGTTCCCCTCCCTCGAGAACGCATAGCATTTGAAACCTCTCGCCCCATCAAGAAACCTCCGAAACAGCACATTTCCCAAACTTTGAAGAAAACCCGTGAAGTAGTTTCTTTTATTCCAAACCGGACGTTTCCTCCTACATTGTAAACAGCCACTTCAATCGGGCCAATCTCACGTTCTATTTTTTTGACAAAGGGAACCATTTCCTCCTCGCGCCGGGCATCAACACCGAAGGGAAAGACGATCCCACCATTTTTTTTTATTTCTTCTGCAATTCCATTGAGACGTTCCACTTTACGTCGCGTAACAACCGCCTTGTAACCTTCTTTTGCAAATCGCTTTGCAATTGCTCCGCCGGTTGCGTCGCCAGCACCAATAACTAGAACTACACCCTTTCTCTCTTTTTTTTTCATTTTACTTCCCCAACCTTTTCACTCGAAAAAGTGATCACACTTCATGAAACCGGAACAGTTTTTAAATCATCTTGGTAAAACAGTTTAAATTCTCGAGCCTAGAAACATACCCCTCAAATAGTACTCAGCTATAAATGAAGATATTCTGTGTCTTAGCTTAAATCAGAAAACTGCCACAACCCGTGTTTCAATGCTTCTTCGCGGCGGCATAATATCCCCGCCGAGTGGGTTATCAAATGACGTATGAGGGCAATATACTAGTTTCCCTGGTCGCTGATCCATTTGCTTCAAAACAATTACTTCATCAAGACCCATCTCTGGAAAATAATACCAACGGTGTTCCGGGTTATAAACGGGCGCAGCGACCAAGCTATCACGACCTCTGCCTGTATAGTAGTAATCGATCACGTCACCTTTTGACAAACTAGTGCTATCGATGAAAGTTAGGGGATTATTGATTGCCGGATTGTCAAACGGTTGCCATGTGTTGAACCAAGCGTATGTATCGCCTCTATTAGGCTCTACTTCATTTTCGCGCAGCACCTCATGCGACATGCTAACTACCCGTTTTACATTATAGTCGCAATGTACAAACCGAGCGTAACCATCGTTAAAATCAACTGGTTTTTCCGTTCTCACAAGAAACCCGTAATGGTAAGCGGCTTTTGCACCCGTAAGTCGGCATATCAAATCTAGCATTTCAGGTAAATATTCACTTTTTATAGTATTCTCATTTCTAAAATCAGAACACGATGTGTTATTCGTAGCTAACGTAAACCCCGTTTTTTCTAGGCCTATTTCACCACGATCTAATCTCGGTCTAGCGTCTCGCACTAATATATCTTGGTAATTTGTATTTTCTCTGCGTGATTCCTTCGAACCAATTCGGGGAGGCTTCTCTCGGGTCTTCCACTCCGTGTTTATGTACCTAACTTTAGCCGGAATCATACAAGGGTCTCCCAATTCGAGACAAAATTTATCATTGAGGAGAGTATGTATTCATACTAACATCTTTATCAAGGCTTAAAGCTGCAAACTACTCCCGGGAAAAGATTATACCAAACTGATAAACACTTGCGTCATGCTGGAAGCGAGTTAGACTCGCTGAAATACTATTTCAATAGGTGTAAATTCATGGAAGTAAAAAAAGTGTCTAATATCACTCATAACGACCAACACTTTTATCTTGTTGATGGATCCGGGTTCATTTTTAGAGCTTTTCATGCACTTCCACCAATGAGCCGATCCGACGGCACTCCAACCAATGCTGTTTTTGGTTTTACCAACATGCTGATAAAACTAATTGAGGACCTTCAGGCTGATCACTGCGCAGTCGTCTTTGATACGTCTAGAAAAACCTTTAGGACAGAGCTCTACGAAGATTACAAAGCCAATCGTCCTCCTGCTCCAGACGAACTTATCCCGCAGTTTCCACTTATCCGCGAAGCCGTAATTGCATTTAATATAGCTTGTATCGAGATGGATGGATACGAGGCCGATGATTTAATAGCTTCTTATACGGCTCTCGCAAGGCTTCAAAATGCACAAGTAACAATTGTCTCGTCCGACAAAGACCTGATGCAACTTGTAGCACCAAAGGTTGAAATGTTTGACCCTATGAAAAGTAAAAAAATAGGGGTAGCGGAAGTCGTAGATAAATTTGGTGTAGAGCCAGAAAGCGTTGTAGACGTTCAAGCTCTGGCTGGAGATTCGAGCGATAATGTTCCCGGTGTTCCCGGTATAGGAATAAAAACGGCTGCACAGCTTATAACAGAATACGGCGATCTTGAAACTTTACTAGAAAGAGCGAATGAGATTCAGCAACCCAAGCGTCGGGACAATCTGTTAAACTATGCAGAACTAGCCCGAATTAGTAAAAAGCTGGTGACGCTAAAAACAGATGTAAATGTACCGGCGCCTCTTGAAGCCTTAGCCGTTAGTCCAGCTGACCCATCGCGGATTTTGCAATTCCTGAACACTCAGGAGTTCAAACGATTGGTGACCCGATTCGAAGCCGAAACCACTTCCCCAAAAGGTGATCATTCATCGTCAATGAGAGATACTAATACTCCCGATATACAGTACGAGATCGTCACCGATCGTGAGGCGCTTGACTCTTGGTTATCCGACATTGAATCGAAGGGTATCGTTGCATTCGACACCGAAACTGACTCGTTAAATGCCACTCGGGCACGATTAGTTGGGATTTCTTTTTCTATTGAGCCAGGCAAGGCATGCTATATTCCCTTGAGGCATGAGGACACGAATCAGAAAAGCCTTTTGAGTGAACAGGCTCCCGCTATCATACAAATTAACTTTGAGGAGGCCATACAGGCAATAAGACTTATATTGGAAGCGCCCAGCATTTTAAAAATTGGACACAACATCAAATTCGATTCGTTAGTGATGAAGCAACCACATAACGGAGGCATAAATATTGTATCAGTTGACGACACGATGTCCCTTTCTTATGTAATGAATGCTGGCTTAAACGGTCATGGCCTGGACGAACTTTCGGAACTTCATTTTGGTCACAAAAATATAAAATATGATGAAGTCTGCGGCACGGGAAAATCTCAAATCCCATTTTCACAAGTACCAATTGATAAAGCACTACAATACGCGGCTGAAGATTCGGACATGACGCTGAGATTACACCGGAAATTGAAGTCCGAACTTCCAATAACACAAATGGCTACCGTTTATGAAACTATTGAACGGCCTTTGATACCGGTACTCGTAGATATGGAAAACCAGGGCATCAAAGTAGACCCTATGATTTTGAAGCAAATGTCAGAGGATTTTAGACAGCGTCTTGAAACTCAAGCAGATGAAATATATCGACTTTCAGGGGAAGAATTCAATATTGCTTCTCCTAAGCAACTAGGGGAACTTTTATTTGATAAACTAGGCCTTTCCGGTGGAAAAAAGACCAAAACGGGTTCGTATGCTACTGGAGCTGAAATACTCGAGGACCTTGCTGCTAATGGTATTGAGCTGGCAAGCCGTGTTCTTGATTGGAGACAAGTAGCCAAACTAAAATCAACATATACCGACGCCTTAATAGAAGAAATCAACCCGGCCACAGGCAGAATACATACATCCTATTCGATGGTCGGAGCTAGTACGGGACGTCTAAGTTCAAATAACCCGAATCTCCAAAATATCCCTATTCGCACCGATGAAGGACGAAAAATCAGGACGGCTTTTACTTCAGAAGAAAACACTATACTGATGTCCATCGACTATTCACAAATAGAACTCCGGTTACTAGCTGAGATAGCAAGCATAGATAGTCTCAAGGAAGCTTTCAAAAACGGTATAGACGTTCATGCTCAGACTGCTTCGGAGGTCTTTAATCTCCCAGTTGAGAACATGGATCCAATGGTTCGTAGGAATGCAAAAGCAATCAATTTTGGTATAATTTACGGTATTTCTAGTTTTGGATTAGCCCGACAATTACGCTGCCCACAAGGCGAAGCAAAATCTTATATCGAAGCTTATTTCAAAAAATACCCTGGGATCCGAACCTATATGGAAAATACAAAAAAAGAAGCCCGAGAGCATGGTTATGTTCAAACTTTATTTGGTCGGAAAATTCATTTGTCTGGAATTAGCCAATCAAATCCAGCCAGGCGTGGGTTTTATGAACGTGCTGCTATTAATGCTCCTATTCAAGGAACAGCGGCAGACATAATGAAGCGTGCGATGATCCGAGTCTCCCGTACCCTAGAAAATGGGGGATTAGCAGCAAAAATGCTGTTGACGGTTCACGATGAATTGTTATTCGAAGTCCCACTTGGAGAAATAGAACAAACAGCCAAAGTTATAGCTCAAGTGATGGAAACAGCTGCTGAACCAGCAATAAAAACATCGATTCCCCTGGTTGCTGAAGTAGGAACGGGATGCAACTGGTCGGAGGCACATTGACGTCATCTCAGTTAACTTATCTAAAGAGATTGCCAAACAATAGTGTAGATTATAATCACTTACCTGACCACTCGCTGACTATTTGATCCATGGAGGGTCTAACACGCTGCTGCGGAATTTCGCTAGCGGAACCAATATATATCATTCCGATAATGTCGACCGAAGGGGGATGGCCTAAAGCCAACTTCACTTCATCACTGAAAGCGACCCACTCTGTCACCCATTGTGCTGAATAACCAAGTGCATGTGCCGCATTCAATATATTCATGCAGACAGCGCCACCCGACAACCTTTGCTCTAACTCAGGAATCTTATGAGGTGTATTAATATTTGACGTTACCACAAGTAGAACTGGAGCCCGCTGCGGTCTCTGTCTTTCAAATTCAATCATCTTCTCGCTAGCCCGCTCTCCATGCTCTTTCTTAAAAGCACTAGCAAATACATCACCTAAAACTTGTTTACCTACTTCAGTAATAATCTGGATACGCCAAGGCCCTATCTTTCCATGATCAGGAACACGCATACCAACTTCTAAAATTTGTTCTAATTCTTCCCTATTCGGTCCAGGGCTCGTAAGGTTCCGCACCAAAACCGAACGCCTAGTCTTTAATAGTTCAATAGCTTCCACCGCGAGAAGTCCTTCCAAGTAAATCTGTTTATCTTTACTATGCATAGAATGATTTGGATCAACCTAGCAACGTGTATAAGCGAATCATTCGTAATAAATCAAAGTGATGATAATCTTTTCCGTCTACCATTTAAAACGATTAGATATCATTTTTGAACTCAACCCACCCGGCTAATTCTTGAAAGACAAGCTCCTGCAACAAATCTATCCCATCAGGAGTAGCATTTAGACAGGGGATATAAGTGAACTTTTCGCCTCCTGCTAAAAGAAAAGTTTCTCGAAGTCCGATTGCCACCTCTTCCAAAGTTTCAACACAATCCGAGGCAAACCCAGGAGAAACGACTGCCAGCCTTTTAACGCCTGTCTTAGGTAGCTCGGTAATAACCTCCTGAATATAAGGCTTAAGCCACTCTTCCCGTCCGAACCGAGATTGAAACGCTAGTCTGACCTTATTTCTGTTCAACCCCAAAACCTGGGCCAAAAGACGGGAAGTTTGGGCACACTGGCAATGATAAGGATCTCCCGCATCAAGATAGCGCTTTGGCAATCCGTGAAAAGACGTCAACAAAACTTCGGGATCCCACTCCAAGGTATTGAAATGTCGCTTAACCGAATTGGCGATGGCCTCTATGTATACATTATTGTTATAGTAAGATGGAACGCTTCTTATAGCGGGCTGCCAACGCATCGACGCTAGTGCCTCAAAGGCTTTGTCATAAGCGCTCGCTGTGGTTGTGGCACTATATTGCGGATAAAGTGAAAATAAGAGTATTTTTCGGCAACCTCTAGCTTTCATTTCCTCGAGACGCTGTGGGATTGAAGGCGTACCGTATCTCATCGCCCAATCCACTTCTATATCCAGATCGGAAGCCTCAAACCGTTTCAACAAACTGTCGGACTGATTTCGCGTGTGCAATCGTAATGGAGATTCGTTTGTTTCTTGTATCCAGATCGCTTTATATGCTTTGGCAGATATCCTAGGTCTAATGTTCAAAATTATCAGATTTAATATCAGGGCCCAAAATATACGGTTGATTTCTATTACTCTCGGATCTCCCAAAAATTCCTTCAAATACCTGCGAATTGACCAAAAATCTGTTCCTTCAGGTGTACCCAGATTTATGAGCAACACCCCCACCCTTTCTTTAAGGATATCAGGATGACCATCAGGGATATATGGCGTAGCTATAATATTGTCTGGCATAGTAGTCCAAGAAGGTTCGACAGGAATCTAATTAGTAAGGCCCCACAGCAAATCCGATGAAACTGATTGAAACATCAATTCTAGCATACTATTTGGGAGCTATAACCATAATCATCTGGCGACCTTCAAGCTTTGGAAAAGCCTCTATCTTCGCCACATCTTCTGTGTCGTCCCTAACCCTATTGAGCACATTTACACCCAACTCTTGGTGAGCCATTTCTCTACCACGAAACCGCATGGTAACCTTTACCTTGTCACCTTCATCTAAAAATTTCTGAACATTACGCATTTTGACCTGATAATCATGCTCGTCAATATTGGGCCGGAGCTTTATTTCTTTTACTTCTATAATTTTCTGTTTCTTTTTAGCTTCATTCTTTTTCTTTTGGGCCTCATATTTGAATTTCCCATAATCAAGTATTTTGCAGACAGGTGGATCGGTATTCGGCGACACCTCTACTAAATCAAGACCATGAGAATCAGCTTCGGCTATAGCGTCTGAGGTTTTCATGACCCCCAGCTGCTCTCCCTCTGGTGAAATACAACGTACCTCCTCATTTAAAATTTCAGCGTTCACTCGCGGGCCTTGCTTGACCGGCTGTTGATTTAATGGTGGTTTTGTTATCTAAAGCCTCCTCTTGTATATATTAAAAACTAGACACCTTTCTACTAAGTAGGTGGTGCAGATTCATCTACCAGTTTATTAATGGCGTCACCAAGTGCAAGTATTTCTTGCGATTTTCCGCCAAGTCGGCGGATAGCAACAGTTCCTTGTCCCTGTTCTTTCGCTCCCACCACCAGAATTACAGGTATTTTCGCCTGACTATGCTCCCGGATCTTATAATTAATTTTTTCATTTCGTAAATCCATGGCAACCCTTAAACCCGCCTTCTTGAATTCACTCTGTATTTTTCGTGCGTAATTATCGGCTTCGCCAGTAATTGTTGTTATCACCCCCTGGACTGGCGCTAGCCACAATGGGAATCTTCCTGCATATTGCTCGATTAATATTCCAATCCATCGCTCCATCGATCCCAAGATCGCCCTATGAAGCATCACCGGCCTGTGTTTAGAACCGTCAGAGCCTACATAATTGGCATCAAGACGGTCGGGAAGAACAAAATCAACCTGCAAAGTACCGCACTGCCAATCCCGGCCAATTGCATCACGCAAAACAAACTCTAGTTTTGGACCATAAAAAGCGCCCTCTCCACTATTCAATGTGGTTTCCAACCTAGCCGCTTCGCAAGCTTCTCTGAGTGCGGCTTCAGCTCGGTCCCAGGTTTCATCGTCCCCAGCCCTTACGTCCGGTCTATCCGAAAACTTTACGTGGATATCGTTAAAGCCAAAATCCCGGTATATTTGCCTCAATAAATCGCAAAAAATAATACTCTCGGACGTTATCTGATCCTCTGCACAAAATATATGTGCATCATCTTGTGTAAACGCTCTGACTCGCATTATTCCATGCAACGCACCCGAAGGCTCATTTCGATGACAAGAACCAAACTCTGCCATTCTGATGGGCAAATCTCGATAACTTTTCAAACCTTGCTTATAAATCTGAACATGCCCAGGACAATTCATTGGCTTAAGCGCCAACGTTCGGTCATCGTCACTTTCAGCAGTAAACATATTTTCCCTAAATTTGTCCCAATGCCCAGACGCCTCCCATAGTGTTCTATCAATTAGTTGCGGCGTCTTTACCTCTTTGTACTCCCCTTCCTCAAGTCGGCGGCGTATATGTGTCTCAATTTCTCTATATAGTGTCCATCCCTTGGAATGCCAAAATATTGAGCCCACGGCCTCTTCCTGCAGATGAAAAAGGCCTAAATCTCGGCCTAGACGCCGATGGTCACGTCTTTCAGCCTCCTCAAGCATAGTAAGGTAGTTTTTTAGCTCCTTATCGTTTTGCCAGGCTGTTCCGTAAATTCGCTGTAACATTGGCTTTGATGAATCACCTCTCCAATATGCTCCCGCTACACTCATCAATTTAAAAGCATGTCCGACATGTTTCGTTGTAGGAGCGTGTGGCCCCCTACATAGATCCAAAAAGTTGCCTTGCCGATAGAAAGAAATCACCTCATCTCCCGGTATGCTCTCCACCAATTCTACTTTAAAAGGCTCTCCTATCTTTTTGTAATGTTCTACAGCTTGCTCGCGACTCCAAATTTCTCTGCTAAACGGTTGGCCTCGATCGACGATCTCATGCATTCTCTTTTCTATTACCCGCAGGTCATTCTCCACAAAAGGTTTTTCTCGATAAAAATCATAGTAGAAACCATTTTCAATCGCCGGACCTATAGTCACCTGGGTCTCTGGGAAAAGCTCTGTAACCGCCTCCGCCATAACATGGGCGCAATCATGTCTGATCAGCTGGAGTGCGGCCTCATCCTTTCTGGTAACAATTAATACCTGACAGTCATATTTCAACTCATGGCTAAGATCATATTGTATACCATCCACGATCATCATCATTGCTGCATTCGCTAGGCCGGGCCCAACGGCAGAAGCCAACTCTAAGCCATTAACTGTTTTTTTGAAATTCCGGACACTTCCATCCGGTAGGACGATGTTAGGCATTAACTAAGTCCTTTGTTTCCACTAAACCTTCTTGCAATGCAGCGAGCATCTTTTTGATAATAAAGTTACTTTTAGGAAGGGCATTGCGGGAAACGGCAACCAAGACTGACGAGTCATATTTTGTTATATTTTTAATTAGCATTAATCCAAAAAAGGTTTATCGGCAATTTTTTAATGTTATCTAGTGTTTGCAATCTTTTCAACTACGTTATTTGGATCCAAGATTATTCCAAAATAATCGATAAAGTCTTAATTAGCCATTGTTAACATGTTATTGTGAATAGCATGCATCAGCCACGACTAAAATCCAGATTTTTGATGGAGGCCTGCCTTGGTCTTTGTTCAGAAAAAGGAATCCCCGCAACAGTTGTTAAGCGAGGAGATCCCGAGGCCGGAGCAATTTACCTCAAAATAAACGGCCTAGAAAACAACTGCATCGTGCTCAGTCAAGCCTATGACGTTGAGGGGGTACTTTATTGGGTGAAGGCCTGCGGCGGCATTCAAATAACGGAGCAGGAGGCTGACCTATTTATCGAGCGTCAAATAAAATATGATAATGATATCTGGGTATTAGAAGTTGAAGACAAGCTCCTCAGAAATCCCTACGGGTAACTCATATACAATACACTTCATTTAACGATTATAAAGCGGCTTTCAGGATATCATCCTCAAAAGATTTCATAACGCTTTCTTTCTCATATTTCTGATATCATCCCATTGTATCGCTATTATACCGCCAACAACCATAAATGCTCCAAGTAGCCTTTCTTGCGTCAGCATTTCGCCAAAGATCAAAATAGCCGCCATAATGCTTGCCACTGGCTGACTATTGTTTATCAAAGCTGTCGACTCTGCCCCTATTCTTTGAATAGCGAAATAAAACAATGGTATTGAACAGGACTGCAATACGACAATCAAAATTAAACCTAGCCATCCGGCTGAAATAAATGGCAAACGAAATTCATTCAACTGCCAAACTATCATGCCTATAATTAGCGAGGATATAGCCGACTGATAAAACACTATAACAAATGGGTGAAGATTGGAGACTTTCCGTGAAATCCATACGATGTTGACGGCGCAAGCCAGACCGGCTGTAAGGCCTATTATAATACCAATAGGATCAAGTCGTCCTAGATCAACTCCCAACATAATGCCAAGTCCCAGGAATACAACAGCAATAGATAACAGCTTTGTAAATGTCGGCCATGTTTTATCAATTAAATGATTAATTAAGGTCACAATTGGCGGATATATAAAAAAAAGTAACGCGGCGAGACTAATCGGAATGTACTTCGTTGATCCAACGTTTCCATATGCCATATGTGAAAACAGACAGCCCAAAAGCAGCATATTTAACCAAATTTTCGCCGGTAATCGGAGCGATAAGCCAATAATCTTGCAAACAACCATCATCAAAAACATCGACAACAGTGACCTGAAAAAAGCTACCGTGAGTGGCGTAGTACCCCCATCAAAAGCCAACCGTCCCAGCGCTACCGCAATACCCAACCCTAGAGAGCAGAGTATAGCGCATGCAACGCCACTAATTTTTATATACCGAGCATGCGGAAACATTTCTATTTTTTGCAAAACATTCCTGTCCTTAAACAAGAGAGTGTAGTGTGTAGTTTATTTAAGCACCCAAAAAATACGATGAAAAATATTCATAAAACTACTATAAGTTAGTTGCGGCTCCGCCATACTAAAGAACAATTTTTCACTCCCCTAGACAAAGATTCAGCTAATGAGAAAATATAACCATATCACCGTCAAACCAATCGCAGGGGCGATAGGCGCAGATATAGTCGATATTGACATTTCAAAACCCCTAAATGGGGAAATAATAACAGAAATACGGCAGGCGTTTCTGGATCATCTAGTAATATGTATCCGTGAACAAAAACTGCAACCAACGAGCCAACTTTCTTTTTCACGTTATTTTGGATCACCGATGATATATCCATTTGTAGAAGGTTTAGCCGACTATCCAGAAATAACGCCTGTCATTAAAGAAAAGAGTGACAAGATCAACTTTGGTGGGTTGTGGCATTCTGATACTTCCTACGAACATGCGCCACCTCTTGGCACTATGCTTTATGCTCGAGAGCTTCCGCCATACGGTGGCGATACAGAATTTGCGAATATGTATCTTGCCTACGAAACACTTTCTGAGGGAATGCGAAGGCTATTGGATGACCTAGTTGCCATAAATATATCGGGAAAAAGCCGCGTACAAAATACCCGGGCTCCAATGAGAAATACAGCAGCCACTCCAATGAGCGAGGATTCATATGTGGCAGAACATCCAGTTGTTCGCACCCATCCAGAAACAGGGAGAAAATCTTTATACATCAACTTAGCACACACCAGTCATTTTAAGGGCATGTCGATCAGCGAAAGTGCCCCTATTTTGAATTATCTTTTCAGGCATCAAGTAAAACCAGAATTCACGTGTAGGGTAAAATGGACATTAGGAACACTGACATTTTGGGATAACCGCTGTACCCAGCACAACCCTTTGAACGATTACCACGGCTACAGGCGCGAAATGCACCGCGTTACGCTAAAGGGGGAAAAACCATTTTAAGATGCTCGTGACGACGCACATACACAAATTTGTGCCAATCTCTTTGCAAATATGCTATACGTATATGGAGTCGTTGTAGACGCATTATCGATTATTGTGGTCGCTAACTTTGGAGTGGTTTAGGAATGGGCCTTCGAATTCGAGAAGACTATCGCAGTATTTCAGGGCCGGAGAAATCAGCAATTCTCCTGATGTCCCTAGGCGAGGATCAAGCGGGCAAATTGTTCGCCTTGTTAGATGACGAAGAGATAAAAGAGATTTCCCAAGTTATGGCTAGCCTCGGCACTGTGAGTTCTAATATTGTCGAAAGATTATTTGTTGAATTTGCCGAGCAGCTATCTTCAACGGGATCTCTCGTCGGTTCCATGGATAGTACGCAGAGGCTTCTGACCAAGATCTTAGGTGAGGACCGCGTAAATGATGTGATGGAAGAGATACGCGGACCCGCTGGCCGAACCATGTGGGACAAGCTAGCAAATGTAAATGAGCAAGTGCTCACTAACTATTTAAAGAATGAATATCCTCAAACCGTTGCCGTCATATTAGGAAAGATAGCTCAAAGCCATGCTGCTAAAGTGCTGGCAATACTGCCAGAAAATTTTGCCATGGAAGTAGTGATGCGAATGCTTCGAATAGAAGCCGTGAATAAGGACATAGAGAAAGATGTCGAACGCGTGCTTAGGACGGAATTTATGTCTAATCTGGCACGTACTAATAGACGAGATAGCCATGAGAGCATGGCACAAATCTTTTCGAATCTCGATAGAGCAACGGAAGCACGATTTCTAGGAGCACTAGAGGAGCGTAATAAAGACGCATCTGAAAGAATCCGTGCTTTAATGTTTACCTTTGAAGACCTTAAGAATGTTGACCCAGCCGGCATACAAACTTTGATGAGAGTAGCCGACAAAGCTAAGATGACACTAGCGCTAAAGGGCGCATCGGAAGAGCTAAAAGATTTATTTTTCTCCAACATGTCGGAAAGAGCGTCTAAGCTGCTCCGAGAAGATATGGAGGCTGCAGGCGCTGTCCGATTAAAAGACGTCGAAGACGCTCAGCAAGCTCTAGTGCAATCTGCGAAAGACTTAGCTGACAAGGGCGAAATTATTATCGGCGGCCAGGGAGGCGATGACCAGCTCATATTTTAGTCTTTAAGCCATTTTGTAATTCTTGACAAAGGGGTAGATTCTCATCTGATCTTGCAAGGGATCACATAGAGAAAATTCTGCCAAAATATTGTGGGCTTCTGTAATAACGTTATTAGGAGTTTGATCCGCTTGTGAACCTTTTACAAAAAGGCCAATATCTTTCTCGACAATATGGGCCTCACAACCAGATTCATCATATTTCTCTGTAGCCACGTATTTGGGAAACAAATGTTTAGTAGCGAAGTTTTGCCCCGAACTCTCGTTTACGACTTCAAGCATCTCGCTGATTTCAAGACCACCTGCTTCCCCATACGATAATGCTTCAGCTGTTATAACATAAGAAGCAATACAAATAGCGTTGTTTAACAACTTCATCCTTTGCCCTTGCCCAGGTTCATCACCAATATGAAACAAAGCTCGCGAATACCCTTCTATCAGAGCTCTCGCTCGCTCTACGCCGTTTGGAGGTCCCGAAACCATACTTACCAGCGTTCCTTCTTCAGCTCTAAATTTTAAACCAGATACCGGACTATCCAGATAAATAATGTTGGCTTGTTTCAGAATTTCTGAATTCTTTTGTGCAGCCTCTATTCCGATGGTACATGTGTCCACGATGACTGTACCCGGTTCACTAGCCTTAGCTATTTCAGAAATAACGGCCCTATTTACCTCAAGAGTTGGCAATGATAATGCTATAACTTTAGCTCGCCGAGCCACCTCATCATTCGACTGGGCTATAATAGAACCTTCCGGCGCTCTATCTGCAGTACCTGCTATATCGTTTACAATTAGCTTGCACCCTTTAGCAGCAACATTGCGAGCCATTGGTTCGCCCATATTGCCTAACCCTATAAAACCAAAAAGGTTCTTTTCCATAAACGCCTCCATTCGATATTTAATTTATTAATCAAACTTGGATACTCATACCTCCGTCTATTGATAATATATGACCATTAACGAAGCTACCCGCCTCAGACATAAGAAAGACGGCACCACCTCCAATTTCACTAGGCTCTCCCCAGCGACCTAATGGGGTTTTTGAGATCACCCAATCTGAGAATTGTTTATTTTCCATCAGAGCAGCATTTAGTTCTGTGGAAATATAGCCTGGCGCTATAGCATTCACCAGAACTCCACTCCCCCCAACCTCCACCGCCAGTGCCCGCGTCAGCGCTCGCAATCCTTCCTTGGCAGCTATGTAAGCGGGAACCGTAGGCCTAGCTTGAGGACCTAACATCGAGACTGTGTTAATAATCCGGCCTCCTCCAGATTCCTGCATTAGTCGTATCGCTTCCCGGCTTAAACTAAAACAAGATGTGAGGTTTGTTGAGATCACAAGTTCGAAATCCCTATCAGTAAAGTCTAAAATTGGGCTTCTATGTTGAATCCCGGCATTATTGACAAGTCCATAGAGACTTCCAAATTTTGCAGCTATCGCCTCTAAAGCGTGTTTCCCAGCATCTATATCTGTTACGTCAAATACGCTATATTCCGCCTTTAAGCCTCGACTGCGCAATACGTCTATTTTTATTTTTAAAGCATCCTCGTCACGGGCATTTAAAATCACGGTAGCTCCATATTCCGACAATGCCTCTGCTATTGCAAACCCAATTCCTCGTGACGCACCAGTAATCAGAATAGTACGACCTTCAACGTCGAAAAGTTTTTTCATATTCTGCCTTTCAATTTCGAACTAAATCCTGACAATAAAACTTTAATCAAATAAGCTACTATGAAGATCAAAAAATGGGAAACTTACACATGATAGATGAGATCAAAATCGTCCCACTAACTCCCAAAATCGGAGCGGAAGTTTTAGGTGTAGATTTGGGAAAGCCATTATCCAATAAGGAAAAAGATACTATCCATAACGCATTCCTAAAACATTCCGTTTTATTCTTCAGAAATCAAGATATAAGTATCGAGCAACAAAAAGACTTCGGACGGGTATTCGGCGAACTACATATTCATCCCGCCAGGGATCGTAATGGCTTAGATGGGCATCCAGAAATTTTATATCTAAACTCGGGCCCGAATACTTCCCGTGTTAATGGCGATGAGTGGCATTCTGACGTGTCATGCGATGCAGAACCCCCAATGGGCAGTATTCTTCGTCTCATTGAAGTTCCGAGCAACGGAGGCGATACTCTGTTTG
>CAYFGZ010000076.1:0-16839 GCA_964342575.1 uncultured Nisaea sp.
ATCAATTACTTGGAACAGACATCTCAGAAAAACATTAATAAAAGCCTTAATGGTTTTCCCTAACGAGGGAAATTTGTTAAAAGGTTGTTCAGCTATTGATATTTTATTGGATAAATATCTTCACGAAGGGGGTGTCTGGACAGAAAGGTTATCTCAGGATTGGAAAACTATGGAAGGTTTCATGCCGGTGAGTAGTGGATATCATCTTGGAATGGCACTTATTGCTGTAGAAGAGTTTGTCGAGTCAAATATTGGTGAGTAAAAAATGATATGACGATTGTAATGTAGGAATATTAAAATCTGAATTGTGCTAATAACCACATCGAATCGTAAAAAAGTTAATACTTTTTTAAAGGAGTGTCGGATTTAACTGGACGTAGCCACAGGAAAAGCCAATATATAGAGAATTGATAACTAATAAAGAACAGAGTTTAAGATGAAGATTGCTGAGTCGAAGTTTGCTATAGGTGCTATAGTGCGGCATCGGGTTCATGACTTTCGAGGTGTCATTTTTGACGTGGATCCCGAATTTGACAACTCTGATGAATGGTACCAGTCGATACCGGCTGATAAGAGGCCGCGGAAAGACCAACCATTTTATCATCTTTTAGCTGAGAACCCGGAAAATTATTATGTTGCGTACGTTTCAGAGCAGAATTTGATAGAGGATGGTGAAAATGGCCCGGTTGGCCATCCCGAGATAGCCACGATGTTTACGGGGCCGCAGGACGGATTATATAAGTCGAGAGCAATGAAGGCCTAACTGGTGAGGATTTCGGCATACCGATAGGGAACATAGACTGATATGTTTTGGAGAGTTATTCTCCGGTGAAAACGGGGTTTCTTTTTTCCGCGAACGCTGCCTCAGCTTCTTTGTGGTCAGCACTAAACCATAGTAATGGGAACACTTCGTACTGAAGACTTCGGACCTTTTCCGGCGTGTGCATCGCGGTTGCTTTTAGGACCTGTTTTGTGGTTCTTAGTGCTAGCGGAGCCGACTTTTTGAGAAGTTCAGCATAATCAAGAGCTGCCTGAAGAGCACTTTTATTTTTTGGTACTTCATCTATAATGTTTAATTCTAGTGCATTGTTTGCCGAAATTCTTTCTCCCGTCATCATTAATCTGCTAGCAACTCGTGACCCACAATCTCTCACTAGACGGTCGATACCATTCCAGGCTGGTATTATACCCAGTCGAACTTGGGGCCAACCAAATATAGCATGCGGTGCCGCTATTCGATAATCAGCACACAGTACTAGCTCGGCACCGCCGCCGAGGGCAAAACCGTTTACAGCGCAGATTACGGGGCACTCTAATTCTTCTATTAGGTCCATTACTTTTCGAGTGCGTTCAAAATGATAGTTCAACACTTTGCGTGTTTCTATTTTTCTGTATTCTTTTACATCGCCTCCCGTGCAGAAAAACTTATCTCCAATACCAGTTATAATTAACGCGTGTATATCCTTGTCAATTTTTAGTCTTTCAAGGTTTGTTAGGAGATTACTAGTCAAATCGCTTCCAATAGAATTTCCCGCTTCGGGACGGTTGATTGTAAATATTTCTATTCCGTTCTGTCGTTGTATTTTGAGCATCGTTTTGTTTTCCCATGTGTAATTTATGGTATTCGAATTGAAGTAAAGTTGGACAAACGTCTCGTGTCAGCTAAAAATTGAACTTTGATTTTTATTTGAAAAAATTTTAAATTGAACGGGGTCATCTTGCATCATCATTTACCAGTGCCGGAGCATATATTAGTTGGCGGAAACAGAGTGCATTATTTTAATTGGATTTGATCTGAGCCTGTAGGATACTGGAAATCGATGACCATGTCAGTTACTCTATTGGTATACATTGCCTGCGTATATCTAGTGGCGGGATATGTGAAGGGTGTGGTGGGGCTGGGGCTACCGACTATATCGCTCGCATTATTGGCGGCTGTACTTGGGTTAAAAGAGGCGATGGTTGTACTATTAGTTCCAAGTTTCGTGACCAATGTAGTTCAGGCGGTAGCGGGTGGGGGGCTACTTACCCTAACTAGACGGCTTTGGACATTTTTGCTCCTTTTATGCGTTTGTACTTGGATTTCAGCTGGCATTCTTGCACGTGTGGATAGTGATGTATTCGCTATAGGGCTAGGTATTATTTTAATTATCTACTCTGGGCTTAGTTTAATGAGGGCTCAGATTACAGCGCCAGGCAAGAGGGAGGCCTGGCTAGGTCCGTTAATGGGGGCTTTTACTGGTATCAGTACTGGTTTAACAGGGACGTTTGTTGTTCCAGGTGTTCTTTATCTTCAGAGCTTAAACCTAGGCAAGAAGGACTTGGTCCAGGCCATGGGATTGTGTTTTACAGTGGCTACGCTCGCCTTGGGAATTTCATTAGAAAATCACGGTATTTTCAAAGCGGATTTGGCTGTTGTTTCATGCGCAATGGTGGTGCCAGCGTTAATTGGAATGGCTGTTGGTGTAAAAGTGCGTGGAAAAATTGATGAGTTTCTGTTTCGCCGTATATTTTTTATAGCACTCCTTGGTGTGGGAATCTGGATAGTTATTGCTGCAACAATTTAGACTCCGTTATTTACCCACCACCTATTTTTGGCAAAAACGCAACTTCACTATTTGGTTTAAGATCCTCGAGGAAAGCGTCTTGGTATATATCTCCATCGATCGCGACGGAGAGAGCGCCATTATTAACTTCAGCCCCAAGGCCCGGATACCTTTCATCTAATTGTCGTATAAGCTGCCGCACGTTTAGGGCGGGAATTTCTAGTTCGCTTACCCCAGCCGTAAATGCCTTACTTATAGAATCAGTTAGAATGACCCGGGCCATAAAGAGCTCTTATTTCTATTCAGCAGCTTCCTTTATATTATTTGAATCAAGTGCTGCCAGTAGACGAGGCGGCGACATTGGCAGCGCCGTCATTCGGACTCCAGTGGCATTTTCGATAGCATTTGCTACTGCAGCCATTGGGGGCACAATTGGTACTTCTCCGACTCCTCTTACACCGTATGGGTGACGGTCGTTTGGACATTCGACCATTACTGCATCGATCATAGGAAGGTCTGACGCAACTGGAATCCTGTAGTCTAAAAACCCTGGGTTATCCAGTTGTCCCTTAGAATTATAAATGTACTCCTCGTTTAGAGCCCATCCTATTCCTTGAGCGGCACCGCCTTGTATTTGGCCCTCAACATATGAAGGATGAATGGCTCTTCCTACATCTTGGATGGCCGTGTAGCGTAAAACGGTTACCTCTCCAGTCTCCGGATCAACTTCTACATCGCAAATATGCGTTGCAAAGCCGGGGCCCGCTCCCTGTACATTTTGCGCATTATGGCCACAGATAGGCCCACCTGTTTTGGGTGCCTGGGCCGCTAAACTTGCCAAAGACAGCGGTTCGAATTCGCCGACATTTGTACTAGCAGGTTTGGCATGCCCATCTTCCCAAATTACACCGTCAGCGTCTACTTCCCAGATCTTAGCGGCGCGCTCACATAGTTGCCTCACGGCATCTTTCGCTGCTTCGACGACGGCCAGACCGGTCGCGAAGGTTACTCGTGAGCCGCCAGTGAGAAAGTTGTATCCGACGGAAGCAGTATCAGCGATAATAGGTCGTACTTGATCATAGTCGATACCTAGTTCTTCCGCCGCCATAAGCGCCAGTGATGCCCGGGAACCACCGATATCGGGATTACCCGATATGACTACTGCCGTACCATCTTCATTTATATTGACGGTTGCGCTAGATTCACCTCCAATATTAAACCAAAATCCCGATGCAACACCGCGACCTTGGTTTGGGCCAAGTGGCGCCTTGTAATGATCGTGCCCTATTGCGAGCTCTAGCGTTTCTTCATAACCAATGTCTCTAAAGGTTGGCCCATAGGCAGCTTTTGTCCCTTTTTTTGCTGCATTTAATTTTCTAAGCTTTAAAGGGTCTATTCCTAGTTCTTTGGCAAGCTCATCAACGATACTTTCTGCCCCAAAAGCAGAGATTGGGGCACCTGGAGCTCGATAGGCGGCAACTTTAGGTCTATTGACAACAACGTCGTAACCTCCAATGTGAACATTGGGTATATCGTAGGGTGCGACAGCACACATGCAAGCAGGCCCGGCAGGAGCTCCCGGAAAAGCTCCAGCTAAAAGTTTTATTGTTGCTTCAACTGCAGTGATTTTGCCGTCTTTTGTGGCCCCAATTTTATATGTCATGGAGCCACCCGAGGTAGGTCCGCTCGCGCGGAAGACTTCTTCTCGGTTCATAATCATTTTTACCGGCTTTCCTACTTTCTTTGATAATAGGGTAGCTAACGGTTCAAGGTAAACGACGGTTTTCCCCCCAAAACCACCGCCGATTTCTGATGGCGTAACACGGATTGAAGATGTGGGCATTCCCAGCAGCTGGCCTACAAATGTTCTAACCATGAACTGTCCCTGGGTACAACACCAAATTTGAGCCTGACCGTCCTCGGATACCGATGCCACAACGGCATGAGGTTCTATATATCCTTGATGAACAGCCTCGGTTTTGTAGGACCGTTCAAGTACAACATCGGCCTCTAGAAAACCTTTTGCGATGTCGCCTATACCGAATTCCACGTATTTGGCTATATTCGTTGGCCCCTTTACGTCTAGGCCAACGGGTGCCATTTCGTCGTTAAGAATTGGTGCGCCATCTTTCATTGCATCATCGACGTCTATTACATGGGGTAAAACGTCATAGTCTACTTTTATCAGATCCAGAGCAGCATCCGCAATCTCAACAGTTGTGGCAGCCACTGCTGCAACTGCGTGGCCATCGTATAGCGCTTTTTCTCGAGCCATAACGTTGCGGGTCATATCGCGATAGTTGATCATTCCTTCGCCGGCAGGTTTTAATTCAGAAGACTGGTCTTTAAAATCTTTTGATGTTATTACCGCTTTGACTCCTGGCAACTTTTCAGCTTTCGTTGTGTCAATCGACTTTATTGCGGCGTGAGCATGAGGGCTTCGCAAGACGCGCCCGTGTAACATCCCGGACAACGAGAAATCAGAACCAAATTTAGCTCTGCCTGTAACTTTATCATGGCCATCAGGTCTTATTTGTCTTGTGCCGACCCACTTGAATTTGCGTTTTTCGGTACTCATTTACTACCCCCCCTCATATCAACAGCTGTGCTCATAACAGCCCGGATTATCTTGTCATATCCAGTGCATCTGCAAAGGTTTCCAGCTAACCAGTAACGAACTTCTGTTTCCGTTGGGTTGTTGTCGCGCTCTAAAAGGGCTTTGGCTGCAATTAAAACTCCAGGGGTACAAATTCCACACTGTAGGGCTGCTTCTTCTAGGAACTTCTGCTGAAGTGGATGTAGGTTTTCGCCGTCCGCCATCCCTTCTATCGATTCAACTGTTTTTCCATCGCATTCGGCACCGAGTACCAAACAAGAGCAGACAAGACGCCCATCCACCATCACACTACAGGCTCCACAATCACCCGAGGCGCATCCCTCTTTACTTCCAGTGAGGTTTAGTTCGTCCCGGAGGACGTCTAAGAGCGTTTGACGGGTTGAACACAAAAATTCAGTTGGTTCGTCATTTAGTGTTATCGAGATATGATGTTTTGCCATGATTAGTTATTCCTTGCTCGTTCTGCTGCGATTGTAACCGCCCGCCGTCCTAATACCCCGGCGATTTTGGTTCTATACTCAATTGTGCCTCTTTTATCATCAATCGGACTACATGCGGCTTGGCAGGCGGCGGCTAGGGCCGACATAGCCTCGTGATCTAGGGTCGTTCCAATGATTGCTTTTGCTGCGTCTTCCACTACCAGTACCGTTGCAGCAACTGCCCCTAAAGAAATCTTAGCCGATGCGACGGCACCAGATTTGTCTAGCACCACAGCGGCACCGCAGCCTACCACTGCTATATCCATTTCTGTTCGGGGTATTAGCCGTAAATAAGCGTCGCCACCATTTTTGGGACGGGCCGGTAAATTAAAGCTCACGATGAACTCGCCTTTTTTTAAAGTGGTTTTGCCAGGACCCGCGGTTACCTCTTCAACCGGTATAGTTCGTCGCCCTCCGGGACCGGCGATATTTGCCGTCATTCCGGCCGCGATCATCGCTGGAACACTATCCCCTGCTGGGGAAGCGTTACAAAGATTTCCTCCAAGCGACGCTCGCCCTTGTATTTGAGTGGAGCCAATAAGTTCCCAACCTTCGACTACTCCTGGCCAATCGGCAGTTATATCATCACGGTCTCCTGCTTCTGCTCCTGCGACGGCCGAGCCGATGGTATAACTTCCGTCGGAATTTTTGGAAAGGCTCCGGGTTTCTTCGATATCTTTAATATCAATAATGATACTAGGGTCGATCATCTGGGCCCTAAGCTGCACCAGTAGGTCGGTCCCCCCAGCTAAAATACGTGCGTCCCCCGAACTACCTTGAAGTAACGAAACTACTTCATCGACTGATCCAGGCTTTTCAAATCGGATTGCTTCCATCGTAGTGTTTTCCCCCTTGGGCTTACCTGTAATGACTATAAAGTAAGGCTAAAAATTTATAATACCTAACCTATTGGTACATCATAATGTTTTAAAACGATACACTCATGTATATATCTATTTAAATCAATGACAAACCTTTTTAATGCCAATTTTGTCTTATCGGGGTAAGATGTCAACGCGTAGTGGCACCTAACCCATTTATGATATGGCGACTCAAATTTCATAGTTAATTTTAATTACTATATAATAACCAACTCGCTTCTTTCAACCTGGACAAATCGTCATATAATAGAAGGTCTTTGCTCTCCGCTATTCCCGCACCAACTCGGTCTCAACGAGCTTGGACCAAAAGGAAGCTCCTAGTGTTAAAACGTCGTCGTTAAAGTCATAATTCGGGTGGTGAAGCCCGGCATCGTCATCAGTCTTTCCGCCTCCGATCCAGACAAAGGCCCCGGGTCTCTCCTCTAACATGTATGAAAAGTCCTCTCCTCCCATCGTTGGAGGTATATCGTTATTTATCATATTCGCATCTACAACTTCCTTTGCAATTTCCATTGCTATTGCAGACTCTTTTTCGTGGTTCACTGTAGCTGGGTAACCATTGTCATATTTCAGGTCTATTGAAACATTGTGCATTGTTTCTGCACCAGCACATAGGTCCCGCAACCGGTGTTCAACTAGGGCTCGCACGTCTGGGTCGAAAGTTCGGATAGTTGCACACATCTCGGCCGATTGTGCTATTACGTTATGGGCGGTGCCTGCGTGAAACATAGTAATGCTGATAACCGCGGATTTTATTGGATCAATATTTCTTGAAACTATATTTTGTATAGCGGCATATAGTTGCACAGCTATTGCGATTGGGTCTATCCCCATATGGGGTTGCGCAGCGTGGCAACCCAATGCATTTATAGTTATCTTTGCACTGTCGACAGCAGCCATCATAGGACCCGCCCTGGTCGCTAACGTCCCCGCAGGTAGGTGAGGAGCGTTGTGCATTCCCCAGACTGTGTCACATTTAAAGCGATCGAAAAGTCCTTCCTCAACCATGACGCGGCCGCCGCCGCCACCTTCTTCAGCAGGTTGAAAAATGAAATGTACAGTACCATCAAAATTCCTCGTCTCCGCTAGATATCGTGCAGCTCCAAGTAACATTGTGGTGTGTCCATCGTGCCCACAGGCGTGCATTTTTCCCTTATTTACAGATTTATGCGGGGGGTTACCTTCTTCGTCCATTGGTAGGGCATCCATATCTGCTCGGAGGCCAATCGAACGGTTACTATTACCTTTGCCTTTTAGAACTCCCACTAGGCCAGTGGTTGCGATATTTCTATGAACTTCAATTCCCCACGACTCGAGTTGCGTGGCTACTAAGTCCGATGTTCGATGCTCTTCGAAGCCCAATTCGGGATGAGCGTGGATATCCCGTCGAGTGGCCACTAGATCATCATGAAAATTTGCGATACGATTATAAATTGGCATTTTATTTCCTGTAGTAATGAAAGTTAATTTTGTTGTTTGTGAGAGTCCCATGTTCATTCTCACAAAAAAGAAACTTACGACATGATATTAAACACGTAAAATTAAACTTTGTATATTGGTAGGTTTGAGGCTTAATATAAAAAGTATCTGTTCAATAATGTTGGTTAATAGACAAGGAAGTCTTGCGTCGAGTGCTAACTTAGTTTGATATACAGGTCTTTCATAAACCTTGGAATTCAATAAAATGAGCAAATTTTCTCCCCCGAAAGGCGTAACAAAACAGACTGCTGAATTTCTGAAAAAACTGGCGAGCATGAAGTTGCCGCCAGTTGTAAAGCTAACCCCAAAGGAAGCAAGGGAACAAATGGAGCGTGGTGTAGCCGCGAGGGAGACAGTTATTCTTCCTATCGGTGAAACAAGGGAGCTAAGGATCCCGGGTCCGGCTGGTTTGATACCGGCGCGGCTTTATATTCCGCGAGTGAGCGGATCACGTCCTCCTGGTCTGCTGGTCTATTATCATGGTGGTGGACATGTGATTGGTAGTCTTTTTAGTCATGATGCTAGTGCCAGGGGGCTTTGTTATCACGGACGATGTGCGGTACTTTCAATAGATTATAGAATGGCACCTGAGGACGTTTTTCCGGCATCAGTTGATGATAGTTATGCCGCGTTAGTATGGGCCTCTGAAAATGCAAAAAAATTAGGATGTGACCCAAAAAAAATAGCAGTTGGTGGAGATAGCGCCGGGGGTAATTTAGCTGCGGTGGTCGCGTTGATGTCCAGAGACAAGACAGGCCCGAAGGTTTGCTACCAGGTCCTTATTTACCCACTCGTCGATTATCGATGTGAAGGAGAGAGTTATAAAAAGTTTGGAAAGGGCTATGGCATACTAGAGGCCGAAACAATGCGTTGGTTTCAAAACCATTACCTTGGCCGCGATCCAAAACGACATAGGGATTGGCGCGCTTCTCCACTATTAGCAAAGTCTCACGCTGGTTTGCCGCCCGCAATTATTATAGCTGCCGGCTGCGACGTCCTGCGGGATGAAGCACGAAATTATGCAACGAGCTTAATTAAGGCTGGTGTTTCAGTAGAATTTATTGAGTATCCAGGGGTTCTTCATGGTTTTTTTGGGTTAACCCAACTTATAGATGAGGCAGATACAGCTAATTTGGCTGCGGGCCGGGCGATAGTTAACGCAATGACAGACTGACTTGAAAACACCTGGATAATCAATACGAAGTTGCTAATAGGAGGTAGGCATGCGAGAAGCTGTGATTGCGTCAACGGCGAGAACTCCGATAGGAAAGGCATTTAGGGGTGCGTTTAATAACACTCATGGGGCAATCCTTGGGGGACATGTTGTAAAACATGCGGTAAAGCGGGCAGGCCTTGAAGGCGGAGAGATAGAGGATGTTATTATCGGATGTGGATTTCCTGAGGGGGCTACCGGACATAATGTCGCGCGTCAATGTGCATTAAAAGGAGGGCTTCCGGTTACTTCGGGTGGGACTACAGTTAATCGTTTTTGTAGTTCTGGTCTTCAAGCTATTTCGATGGCAGCACAGAGAGTTGTTATGGATTATGTTCCAGCTATGGTGGCTGGCGGTTTAGAGTCAATAAGCCTTATACAGCCAACTATGAATACAACCAACTATACTGAAGATACTCTAATGAAGAGTAAGCCCGAAATATGGATGCCAATGATCGAGACCGCGGATAACGTTGGTCACCGATATGGTGTGACCCGCGATATACAGGACGAATATGCGTGTGAGAGCCAGCGAAGAACGGCATCTGCACAAGAAGCCGGCCTTTTTGATGAGGAAATTGTGGCACTAGAATCAGAAATGCTGGTAAAAGACAAAGACACGGGAGATGTCTCATTTAAAGTTGTTAAACTCGAAAAAGATGAAGGTAATCGACCTACGACAACTCTGGATGGATTAAGCGCTTTAGAACCAGTCCGTGGAACGGATCATTTTATAACCGCGGGAAATGCAAGTCAGTTATCGGATGGGGCCTCTGCCTGTGTTGTTTTAGATGCGAAGCTGGCTGAACAAAAGAATATTGAGCCACTGGGAATATATAAGGGGCTGGCGGTGGCTGGCTGTGAGCCGGATGAAATGGGAATTGGCCCCGTATTTGCCGTTCCCAGGCTATTAAAACGATTTGGCCTGGTTATGGACGATATTGACCTCTGGGAGCTAAATGAGGCGTTTGCGGTTCAAGTGATCTATTGCCGTGATAAACTTGGAATTCCGGATGAAAAATTAAATGTAAATGGCGGTTCTATTGCGATAGGGCACCCTTATGGAATGAGTGGTGCGAGAATGACAGGCCATGCATTGATAGAAGGCAAAAGACGTGGAGCAAAGAATGTGGTTGTAACTATGTGTGTAGGCGGTGGTATGGGGGTCGCGGGATTATTTGAGGTTGTATGAATGAGAGTTAGATTATGGAATTAATACTTAGTGAAGAAGAAAAAAAATTTCGGGATGAGGTACGAGATTTCGTTGCTCAAAATATTTCGGAAGAAATAAGAAAGAAAACCATGACTGGATTTCGCTTGGATAAGGCGGATCATGAAGCGTGGCAAAAAAAGTTGTATACAAAAGGGTGGATGGCACCAGGTTGGCCAGTAGAATTTGGGGGTACAGGCTGGAGCCCGATGCAGAAACATATATTTGAAGAGGAATGTGCGGCCGGCGGAGCACCACCGGTTATTGCATTTGGCGTGACTATGGTCGCCCCAGTAATAATGGCTTTTGGCAACGATCAGCAGAAAAGTTACTATTTGCCAAGAATTTTAAAATCGGAGGATTGGTGGTGCCAAGGGTATTCAGAACCAGGTTCGGGGTCCGATTTGGCTTCCTTACGAACTAAAGCGGTGTTGGTTGGCGACGAATACATTGTAAACGGCCAGAAAACTTGGACATCTCTGGCTCAGCATGCAAATCTTATGTTTTGCCTAGTGCGTACGTCTGAGGAAGGAAAACGGCAGGAGGGTATAAGTTTTCTCCTAGTGGATATGGAGCAAACAGGCGTTACTGTGCAGCCGATTAAAACGATTGATGGTAGTACAGAGATCAATAATGTCTTCCTGGAAGACGTTAAGGTTCCTGTCGAAAACAGAGTAGGGGAAGAAAATAAAGGTTGGACCTATGCAAAATATTTGCTGGGACATGAAAGAACTAATATAGCGGCCGTTGGAAGGTCTAAGGCCCAACTGAAGAGATTGAAGACTATAGCGTCTGTAGAAGAGCATAACGGTGATGCATTAATTAATGACCCCAGTTTTAAAGAGAAAATAGCTGACATTGAAATTGACTTGCTAGCGCTGGAGTCACTCGTTCTTCGCGTATTATCAGATGAAAGTGCTGGAAAAGGACCAGGTCCCGAAGCATCATTTCTGAAGATCAAGGGAACGGAAGTTCAGCAAGGGATTACGGAATTACTTTTGGAAGCAGTAGGGAACTACGCCCACCCGTTTATCCCGGAAAGTATGGAAACAGGCTGGAATGAGGAGCCCATCGGGCCAGAGCATGCTGCCTCTATTGCGCCACACTATTTTAATTGGAGAAAAGCATCTATTTACGGCGGCTCTAACGAAATCCAAAAAAACATTATAGCGAAAGCAGTGCTTGGCTTTTAGCCCATGGGTGAAATAAAATTCGCCAAATTAAAAGTAGAAGGGATCAGCTGACCTATGAGCTTTGCGTTTACAGAAGATCAAAAACTACTGGCTGAAAGTGTCGATCGTTTCATACGGGATGATTACACATTTGAAGCACGTCGTAAGTTTCTTGGAATGGACGGTGGGTTTGATAGAAAAAATTGGTTTAAGTTCGCTGAACTGGGCTGGCTGGCTCTCCCTATTGACGAAAAATATGGTGGTTTAGGCGGCTCTACGGTGGATGCCGCGGTATTGTTGGAGTCCTTTGGTAGAGGATTAGTTGTGGAACCATACCAGAGTTCGATAGTTTTGGGTGCAGCATGTATAGAAATGGCCGGTACTGAGAAACAGAAAACAGAGCTGCTTCCGGCATTGGTTGAAGGGAAAATATTAGTTACTGTTGCACATACCGAACCGAAGTCACGTTTCAATTTATCGCGCGTTGATACAGGTGCAGTAAAAGGGAGTGGTAATTTCGTTTTAGATGGTCGTAAAGCAATTGTTCAAAATGCAGAGACTGCCGATTTTTTTATAATCTCCGCGCGAACGGGAGGTAGCAAGAGTGACGAAGAGGGGATCTCATTATTTCTGGTTGGAAGGGAAGTTGAGGGAATAGAGTTACAATCGTATCCCACCATCGATGGATTTAGGGCATCCGAAGTATCATTTAAATCGGTAAAAGTGGACGAGAGTTGCTTAATTGGACAATTAGACCGAGGCTTTCATATTATAGAAAACATTGTGGACCGAGCATGCGTACTTCTTTGCGCGGAAGCAGCAGGAGTCATGGATAGAGCGGTTGACCTAACGGTTGATTATATAAAAAATCGAGAGCAATTTGGAAAACCTATCGGCTCGTTTCAAGTGCTGCAACACCGTGCGGTAGATATGCGAGGAGCGAAGGATTTTTCTCGTGCTTTAACATTTAGAGCGGCCGGCGTGATAGATGAGGCTGACTATATTGAGCGTGTAAGGGCCGTTTCTGCGGCAAAAGTAGAAATGGGACGTAGTGGCAAACTCATTGGACAAGAAAGTATACAGCTTCACGGTGGGATGGGGATGACAGACGATATGGCAATAGGTCACTATTTTAAACGCCTCACAATGCTAGATGTGATGTTTGGTAATGTGGACTATCACCGTAGACGTTTTGCGTACGTAGACTAGCTTCGAACAAAAAAAGGAGAAATTTATGATCCCCGAAATGACCGAACGATCGTCTAAATTAAGAGCCCGAGTTCAAGAGTTCATGGACGAACATGTACTGCCGAACGAGGCTTTATACTATGAACAGATTGAAAAGGGAGAAGATCGTTGGGATTGCCCACCAATTTTAGACGAATTAAAAGGAAAAGCAAAAGCTGAAGGTCTTTGGAATTTATTTTTACCGGAATCTGATAAGGGTGCCGGTTTAACAAATCTCGAGTATGCCCCGATAAGTGAAGTAATGGGCCGGGTTCATTTTGGATCGGAAGTTTTTAACTGTTCGGCGCCCGACACTGGTAACATGGAAGTTTTGGAAAGGTATGCAACGGAAGAGAATAAAAAAAGATGGCTAACTCCGCTATTGGAGGGCGAAATCCGTTCAGCTTTTGCGATGACGGAACCTGCCGTTGCTTCCTCTGATGCAACAAACATAGAATCTAGTATTGTTCGAGATGGAGACGAGTATGTCATCAATGGTCGAAAATGGTGGACTTCTGGAATTTTGGATAAACGCTGCAAAATCCTAATATTTATGGGAAAAACAGATCCTACGGCTGAAAAGCACAAGCAACAATCAATGATTTTGGTGCCCGTCGGGTCCGAGGGAATAAAGATTAATAGAGCGTTGACAGTATTTGGCTATGATCATGCTCCACACGGACATGGTGATGTGACATTTAAAAATGTTAGGGTGCCAACCACCAATATGCTTTTGGGAGAGGGTAGGGGATTTGAGATTGCACAGGGTCGGTTAGGACCAGGTCGAATCCATCATTGTATGAGGTGCATTGGGCAGGCGGAAAGAGCATTAGAAGCGATGAAGGCCCGGGCAAATTCCAGAGTTGCGTTTGGCAGTAAGCTATCTGATAAAGGGGCTCTCCGGCACAAAGTAGCCGAAGCCCGGATTAAGATTGATCAGACACGGCTCATGGTCCTGTATGCGGCTCATAAAATGGATACGGTGGGCAATAAGGCGGCCCGTAAAGAGATTGCCATGATAAAAGTGGCAGCTCCAAGAATGGCTTGTGAGATAATCGATGAGGCAATTCAAGTTCACGGTGGCGGGGGGGTAAGTCAAGAATTTAAGTTAGCTTACGCGTACGGCTCTAATAGAACTCTGCGTTTGGCGGATGGACCAGACGAAGTCCATCTTGAAGCTATTGCAAAATCGGAATTCCGCCGAAACGACTAGACAGCGAACTACAACATTTGTGCAATTTCCCAACCAATGTCAGCTAAACGGGGCGCCTTGGCCCCAACTTCAATTGCATTTTCTGAGCTAGCGTTTCCCTGTAAACCTCTGGCATAGACTCCTTGGCATATTGAGGCCAGTCGAAAACAGGAAAATGCTAAAAAGAATTTGAAATTGGGGATAGATTTTCTTCCTGTTCGATCGGCATATGATGCGACGTAATCTTCTTGCGATGGAATACCCTGTTCCTCGAAACGGAGGCCTACTAGTCCGTTAAGTGATGTTCCGTCGCATGGAAGGCTGTAGGGCATACAATTATACGCTAAATCAGCAAACGGGTGGCCCAAGGTAGAGAGCTCCCAATCAAGGACCGCAATGACTTCGGGTTTTGAGGGGTGTAAAATCAGATTTCCCATACGAAAATCCCCATGGGTTATAGATACTTCATCCCGTGTCGGGCGATTTTCAGGTAGCCATTTTATCAAAGCGTCCATAGAAGGCATAGGATCTGTTTTCGTGGCCTCGAATTGCCTTGTCCAACGATCGATTTGCCGCACTATATAGTTCTTGGGTTTGCCGTAGTCGGCTAATCCAATAGCCTTAAAATCTACGTTATGAAGGGCTGCTAACGCTTTGTTCATCGAATCGAAAATAGCTTCTCTATCGATTGAGGAAAAATTCCCAGGAAGCGAAGTATCATCTATCACACGGCCATCTAGATAATCCATAATAAAAAACGATGTTCCTATGATATTAGGGTCCTCGCACAAGTGATGCATTTTAGGCACAGGCACATCTGTTTTGGCGAGAGCTTCCATAATCTTGTACTCTCGTTCGACTAGATGAGCTGAGGGAAGGAGTTTGCCTGGTGGTTTTTTTCGTAGGACGTAACTTTTTTTGTTTGTTTCTATACAAAAAGTGGGATTGGATTGGCCGCCTTGAAATTGTTGAACGATTATATCAGCATCAAAACCGGCCAGCCCAACTGATGAAAGATACTCGGATAATCGACGTTCGTCGAAACGATGAGTTTTGCTGACGGCAATCAAGTTTGTCATACTGAACTCCTCAGGAGGGATCAGTGATCATTCGACCACCATCAATCGTTATCGTCTGCCCTGTCAAATAATTACCAGCTTTGGTTGCTAGGGCGGCAGTGAGCCCACCAATATCATCTGGATCTCCCAGCCTGCCTAGCGGAGTAATTCGTTCAACAGCCTTGGTTTTTTTTGGATCTTCCCATAGTTCCCGGGCAAAATCCGTTTTTATTAAGCCGGGGGCGATTGCGTTAACTCTAATGTTGTGGGGGCCCCACTCAACGGCTAAATTTCGTACTAATTGCTGTTCAGCTGCTTTTGATAAAGAATATAAGCCCAAATTTTTGCTGCCCTTGAAGCCACCTATGCTGGATATGATTATAACCACGCCATCTCTTCGTTCGGCCATGCTGGGGCATACAATATTGCACAGCTGAAAGACGCTTTTTACGTTCGTATCCATTATCTTATCATATGCCTCATCACCTGCATTCAACATTGGCCCATAGACGGGATTTGTTGCAGCGTTGCAAACTAAAATATCGATTTTTTGATAAACCTTTATTGTTTCCGATACTAGGTTTTCTAATTCTTCCTTGCGGCCAATATGGCAAGGTATTGGAGTAGTCTCATATCCCCGACCCTGAAGTTCTTTTGCGACGTTTTCGCAGGCGTCTAGTTTGCGGCTAGAGATAACCACTTGGGCGCCTAAGGCGGCCATATTTTCGGCAATAGATTTTCCTATTCCTTTTGTTGATCCGGTTACAACGGCGACTTTTCCGCTTAGGTTAAATATCATTTTTTGGCTCCAATTTTCTTGATCTTACAAATTAAGTCGCAGTAAGGCCGCCATCAACTATAATTTCTGAGCCAGTTGTAAAACTTGATTCGTCACTCGCAAGATAAACGATCGCCCCCGCTATATCATTGGGTGTGGCTAAGCGTCCTGTCGGCGATGCGGTTTCTAAAGCAGCTCGATACCGTTCTGGACTTCGATGGTTGGTGACCATACTGTCGACCATTGGTGTATCGGTGTAAGAGGGGTGTACTGAATTACAACGTATGCCGTAGCCTTTTCGAGCACAGTGTAGGGCTACGGATTTTGTTAGCAGTCGGACGGCCCCTTTGGACGAGCAGTATGCTGCTAGATTTGGGGATCCAATTATTCCTGCAACACTTGAGACATTGATTATCGAACCGCCTTGGGGGTTTTGTTTCATTAGAGAAATACCGTATTTACATCCAAGAAACGGACCCTCTGAGTTTACAGAATGAATCCTACGCCACTGTTCCAGTGTGGTTTCTTCTATAGAGCCCGGCGTTCCAATTCCCGCGTTGTTTACCAAAAAATCTAGTTTTCCATACTTTAATTTTATTTCGTTTAGGACTGTTGCCCAGTCGCTTTCAACAGTTACATCTAAAATTCCAAAAGGGACATTTTTGCCAAGCTGCATATCCTCCATTATTTCTTGGCTTGAAGGTAAATCAGACATTATCACGATTGCACCCTGCTTCATTAACATTTTGCTGGTGGCAAGGCCGATTCCGGATGCTGCTCCGGTTACTAGTCCTATTTTATTTCTCAATCTATCGTTTACAACGTCTAACATTTACCTTCCCCAATTTATTAAAATTCGAAAATATGTTCGTTATAACTGCATAGTTTCCTAAAATTTGATACGCTTTCCGTCCCGCGGTTTTATTTTATTCAATAAGGACCAGGCATATGACTAAATCTAGTGGTAAGTTATTAAAACGAATAATG
>CAYFGZ010000077.1:0-16533 GCA_964342575.1 uncultured Nisaea sp.
GGATAGCCCTTGACGAATGCACCAAGGAGAATGGCTGCCTTCGTTTTATACCGGGTTCTCATAGATCGCCAATGCCGCATATTGAAACTAGTAACTCAGATGAAGGGAAAAATGCGGCCGTTAAGCTCATTTTAGATCAAACCACCGTCTCCGAAAATTGTGCTCGAGATATTATACTAGAACCGGGACAAATGGCTATATTTGATACTTGGTTGGTGCACGGCTCCAAGCCCAATCATTCCAAAAATAGAAGGGCTGCCTTTGTACTCAGATACATGCCCTCTAGTTCATATTTTGATCATCTAAATGGGGACGACGTTATTAAAAGAACTGGTGCTGTTACAGATTACAGCGATAGACCATTGTATTTGTTAAGGGGAAAAAATTCTGGAGGAAATAATCTAGATATTGGTCACAAAAAGTAAGTATAATGTAGGATATTATGTCTATGTATAATTCATGGCCAACCAATGTTAGCCATTGATTCGTAAAGAATCTACCCCCCATGATCCATTCTAAAAAAGGATTAATAGAATGTCAGATTTACCCAAATTCGTTGAAATTCATGAAGAAGGTCCACGTGAAGGATTCCAGATAGAGCCAGGTCCCATTTCAACTAAAAACAAGATAAGATTAATTGATGCCCTTTCAAATACTGGCCTAAAGCACATCCAAGCTTGCTCATTTGTTAACCCACGGCTAGTGCCAGGATGGGCCGATGCTGAAAAAGTTGTAGAAGGCTTTAAATATCATGATGGCATCGAATATACTGGGCTATATTTTAACGGAAATGGCCTCGATAGAGCCCTTGCCTTTAAGGACAAGTTAACCGTCACCGGCTCGATATCGCTGACAGCATCCGAAGGTTTCACAAAAAAGAACCTCAATAGAACGCATGACGAAAATATGGCTGCCATGAAACGCCATGTCCTGGCCCATCTTGATCTCGGAATTCCTGTCAACCGAATTGGAATAATGGCAGCCTTTGGCTGCAACTATCAAGGAGACATAGACCCGAAGACTGTCGTAAATACTCTGAAAGATGGTATGGAAATAGCAAAAGAAACAGGAGCTGATATAACGTTATTTTCCCTTGCAGATACAATGGGGTGGGCAGCGCCACATCGAATCGAAAGAGTACTTGGAGAAGTTTGTAACGAGTGGCCAAGCATGGATATTTCATTACACCTCCACGATACCAGAGGATTAGCAATTGCAAACGCTTATGCAGCATTAAAAATGGGGATAAACCGATTTGATTCAACCGTCGGTGGTTTAGGGGGGTGTCCTTTCGCGGGACAGCCCAAAGCCGCTGGGAATATCTGCACGGAAGAGTTGGTTTTATTATGTGAAGAACTTGGAATTTCAACAGGAATAGACTTAGACGAATTAATCGAGGTTGGAAGGTTGGCCGAAGACATAGTGGGGCACCAACTTCCCGGAGAATTGATTCACGCCGGGAGTTTGGACGCGTTCAGACGCGAACGACTTCAATAATGTCGCCAACCCCTTTGTCAGGACTTAAGGTTCTCGAATTCACTCACACAGTAATGGGCCCCAGTGCTGGTCTTATCCTCGCTGACCTCGGAGCCGATGTAATTAAGGTTGAACCTGCACCCGCTGGGGACAAAACTCGTCGACTAGGTGGATTCGGAGCAGGTTTTTTTTCCGGTTTAAATCGCAATAAACGTAGCCTTGCTATTGACCTTAAATCTGACATTGGTCGTGACACTATTTATCGTCTCATTCAAGGGATCGATATTGTATTAGAAAACTTTGGGCCAGGAACGATGGAACGTCTTGGATGCGGTTATGAGACCCTTAAGGAGTTCAATCCCGGGTTAATATACCTCGCCATGAAGGGATATTTAGCCGGTCCCTATGAAACTCGCCCAGCATTAGATGAAGTTGTTCAGTTTCAATCGGGGCTGGCCTGGATGACTGGACCACCTGGTCAGCCCCTACGTGCCGGTGCATCCGTCATAGATATCTTGGGCGCCATGTTTGGTGTGATTGGCATTCAAGCGGCCTTAAGCGAAAAAAAGGTTAACGGGATGGGACAAAGGGTTTCGAGCTCACTCTTTGAAAGTGCGGTGTTTTTAATGGGAACCCATATGGCCGGCATGGCAGCAACGGGTGTAGAGCCACAGCCTATGCCAGCCCGAGGTCGTGCATGGTCTATTTACGATGTATTTGATACGAAGCAAGGAGGTCAGCTTTTTATTGGAGTTACTTCAGATCAACAGTGGGATAGGTTTACGGCAGAATTTAATCTTGAAAAATTAGCAAACGATAATCGGTTAAAAACCAATGTTGAACGCGTAGCCGAGCGATCTTGGCTACTTCCAGTAATCCGAGATGTTATAGCTGGTTATACGCAAAAAGAAGTTGAGGAAAAATGTGAACGCTGTAGCGTTTCGTGGTCTCCAATTGGAAAGCCTCGAGATCTATTTTCCGATCCTCACCTCCTGGAGACTGGCGGTTTATTGGATGTTTTCGTCTCTCGTTTTGGAGAAGATACGGGAACTACTGTAGGCCTACCGGCCCTCCCCCTCGAATTCGGTAATGAACGCAAACGTCCAACTATCGTTAGACAACCACCCAAAATTGGAGAGCATAATATACAAATCCTTACTGATGCTGGATTATCTAATAAAGAAATAGAGGAACTTTACTCAAAGAAAATTATTGTGGATGATCAAAACAGGAAAGCGTAATCATCATCCACTTCAACTAGCCCTTCGATAGATAGACGAAGGCTCAGCACACACTAAAATCTTCGATCTTTCACGCTACGTCAGTCTGTGCCGGAAAATCGAAATAACTATAATAGATTAAATCGGCTCCGCTATAAAAACTGGTATTTTCCTAGTCGTTTTTTCCTGATACTCGATGTAGGGTGGGTAAGCTAGTGCACTTGCCTCCCACAACACTTTACGTTCTGGATCAGAAGTGACTTCTCGAACCAGCATTTTTTTCACTTCCTGATGATCACGAATCTCCACCTCAGGATGAGCTCTCAAGTTATAGACCCAAACTGGGTTTTTGGGACGACCTCCATAAGATCCTATTAAAACGTATGCATCGCCATGCTTCACCTTCATAACTGGAATTTTTCGGGTAGCACCCGTTTTGCCTCCTCTATGCGTAATTATTATGCACGGTAGTCCTGTATCTCGAAGCGTCGTTCCTTTTGTGCCTCCACTACCCTCGTACAATTCTACTTGTTCTCTCACCCAATCTAATGTTGGCGGTATATATTTAACCACTTATTGTCTCCAAATATGTATCTTGTTAAACTGGCTGTTCCACCACTATCTCTTATTAAATTTCCAATTTTGGAAAATGACAGTCAACTAATTATTATCAAGTACCGTTTAAAAAATATTATGTTTACGTTGAACTAATCCCACTCGGGTTCGTCATCAGCGGAAAAAACTTTCTCATCGTAGCCTTTTCGAGCACTAAAAAATAGTAACATCATCAGAGAGCCCCCCAAAAGCAAACTCCCTATTGCCCCTAGCAACAATGCGAATCCGCCATGAAACCCTATTTCGACCTGGTCAATGCCAAACCATACTTCACTCGCTCCCCAAACTGCTGCAACGAGTCCGACGGTAAAGCCAATTGACATCAATATCCCGGACTTCATCTGAACCCCCATGTGATACAAAAGTCTGCCAGTTTAGATGGGCTACCACCCCTCATAAACAACCTAGTGTTACGCAACTGTTTAAGCATTATTTTAGTCGTCATCATCTGCTCTAACAATAGAGAAAAACTTATAAAATAAACTGGCTTAGATAATTTTGACCTCAAATTTGCTATGCATATTGGTCATAGCTGGTCTTCCAAAACGGTACTGAATGTTTACTTTGAAGTGTGTCATATAGCACTCACTTAATTCCAACTTTGGAGGCAAACAATGTCGTCGTCCCCCAGTACCCAAGCATCACAATTAATTTTAACTCACTCAACAGATATAGAATACTATCTTAACAAAGCCCATAGATTGCGTTCAACTTACCTATTGCAAATCGCTCAAAAAGCGACATTGCCGACGCCTGCTTTAGCCCCCAAAGTATACAAACCACTTTATACCAGGCACAAGTTACCATTTAACACGCATCTCATCGCCGCTGTCCTTCGTTAAATAAATTCTCAATATTTTTGCAGTTACTTCGCCGTTTCTGGGCAAATATATACTCTACTTAATTTGCCATATTCGATTGGAAGCAACAGTAATTGATTTAGCTTCTGCCCCAACAGAGTCTGAGCCAGCTGATCTTCCTCAGCTAGAAGCCCCCTCTTAAAATCAGTTGTAACACCAGGTAGAATCCGGAGCTTAATAACCTTCAATTTCCCTATATCGGTTTTCATAATAACCTTAATACTGGAACCTACTGAGACTACCTCCGTCTTATGCCCATTTCTCCTCGCATAAATATGCCGAAACGGAATACTAGCTCTTTCATAGATATTGCCGGTCTGTATCTCTGTTGTTCGTTGGGTAAAGAGCTTATTTTGAAAGTATTCAAACGTATTCATTTCTTTCGAGATCTTCCCGCCGCTGCCACTATACGTTCCATATGGCGCAAAACCGGCTTTTCTATTAATTTTCCATCTAAAACGACTAGACCTGTGTCTGCTTCACGGAAAGCTTTAATCACCTTACGGGCTCTAGATACTTCTGCGGTGTCGGGGGTAAACACCTCATTGATCGTTGCTATTTGCTTTGGATGAATACATCCTTTTCCTGAAAAACCCAAGTCACGCGACAACTCAGCCTCGACCTTCATTCCATCCAGATCTTCCAAATTCAAATACGGTACATCGATTACATCTAGATTAGAGGCGGCGCCAGCGTGGGCCACGCGGCTACGTGCATAAAGCAGCGGTTCCCAAGCATTCTTGCATCGAAGTTCAGCAGCCATATCCACACCACCAAAGAACAACGCATCTATACGTTTACTAGCCCCCGCTATGTCGAAAGCAGCTTCCAAGCCTTCATTAGTTTCTATAATAACATGCAGGCGCGTCAAATGACCCTTTTCACTCAACAAATCGTCGATCCATACGACCTCGTCTGGTGTTTTAACTTTTGGAAGCATTATCGCTGGAGGCGGAAAATCTGAATTTAAGATAGCATTTACATCGGCTAACCCAAACCGATCTCTAAGACAGTTTATTCTTACTATTCGCTCTACTCCATCATCAGCCTGAGGCATCGCGAACAATTGCATTGCACGTTTTCGAGCAATATCCTTATCCTTAGGAGCAATCCCGTCTTCCAGTTCAACGCAAACTATGTCTGTGCCCGATGCCAAGGCTTTGGGAAACATATTAGGTCTCAAACCAGGACAGAAAATAAAACTTCGCCGCGGTACCGTTTTTGTATTTTTCACTTTTTTTTCCTAATTACCAATTTCCTTTTAACATGATAACCTAATTGACTATAATTGATACAGCTAACGTGCACTGATATCACGTCCTAATAAATTTATTCAACGCGTTGCTGCTCTAGTAAGCAGATCGTTCACGCCGGAACGACCAGCGGCGTTCAATGGTAATTATAAGGAAAATCTTCCCGGAACTCGGAACGTAGATAAAAAATGTTAAGCCTTTTACATCTTTTGTTTTTAAAATAAGAATTGGTTTTGCAAATGACTAATCAGCACTTTGATGGCGGCCGATTTGACGTCCTCGTTATCGGATGCGGAATAGCCGGTCTTTCAGCGGGGATCACAGCCCAACAAAATGGTGCAACCGTCGCAATAGTGGAACGCGCCCCAGTTGAGGAAAGAGGTGGTAATACTCGCTACACGGAAAGTTTCTGGCGCATGAAAAATGAGGAAGAGGTATCTGATGACTTCGAAGAGCAATTTTCAAAGAATGCCGGAGGGTGGCCTGATCCCTCAATTATAGAAGATTTGGTGCGAGATAGAGTAAATCAACCTGCTATACTTCGAGCTCTAGGAATAATAGATCCTAGTATTATAAATAAAATCGCCAAAGAGGCCCCCAAAGCCCTTAAATGGCTTAAAGAATTTGGGATAAAATTTGACTTTTTACCTCTTTACTTTCTTAGTCAATCTACAACCCGAATGGGGCCAATTGGTGGTGGACTAGCCTTAGTTAATGCCCTGGGCGAATACGCCGATCGACAGCCAAACGACATAACTTTTTTTTATGAAACAGCAGCAAAATCATTAATTCAAGATGAATACGGTAGTGTGACAGGTATCAATGCCATCTCCAAAAACAATGTGCCGCTTCGACTAAATGCAAAAAGCGTCATCATCGCCAGCGGTGGTTTTGAAGGAAACCCAGAAATGCTTAGCCATTATATTGGTCCGCAAGCTCAATTCATTAGACCTGTTTCCCGAGGGGGGCACTATAATCGAGGAGAAGGAATTAAGATGGCATTAAACATCGGTGCTGCGCCTTGCGGGGACTATGGAAGTTTTCATGCCCAACCCGTAGATCCAAGATCCAAAGATATGGAACCAATAGTCCTTAATTACTCCTATGGCATCTTGGTCAATGACAACGGCCGAAGATTTACCGACGAAGCGCCTGCACTTGTGGATTCAACATATGAAGCGGTTACTAGAATTGTAATGCAGCAACGAAATGGAATTGCATATGCGGTTTTCGATGAAAAGCTGAACGACATAGATAACTGGAAAGCCACCGTACGTTCTCGGGTGCCTCCAATCGAGGCTAACACTCTCAAAGAATTAGCAGAAAAAATGAAAATAGATGAAAATGAATTTCTAAGGACAGTCGAAACATTTAATAATGCGTGCCCTGCGGGAAAACAATTTGACCCTCTAAAACCCGATGGTCTTAGAACTAATGGTCTTATCGAAAATAAATCAAACTGGTCAAGGCCGATCACCATTGCTCCATTTCGAGCATGGCCGATTATTTGTTCAAACTGTTTTACTTTCGGTGGCCTTAAGATCGATGAGTATGCCAGAGTATTAAATACTGAGGGTGACCATATTCAAGGTTTGTATGCCGCGGGAGAAGTCGCCGGTATTTATTACCGCACGTATACCGGAGCGACATCGGTAATGAGAGGAGCAGTAACAGGTAGGTTAGCTGGAGCCGATGCTTCTTTGCGACGCAACGCCTAAGCATTAATAGTTAGGAACTGTAACAATGGCTATCAAAATTGGTGCTTTCTTTCCAACTCGAGACATGCCTGCTGATCCCGCCCCAATACGAGATTGGACGCAAGCCGCAGAGGATATCGGATTTGATTATTTAGAGGTATCCGATCATGTTTTGGGGGCCAATCGAGAAAAGCACACAGATTTCGATGGACCTTACGACGTTGACGATAGCTTTCATGAAACTTTCTGCACGTTATCTTTTATGGCTGCCATTACCAACCAAGTAGAACTTGTAAGCGGAGTCCTTATTCTACCACAACGTCAAACTGCTTTGGTCGCCAAACAAGCTGCGCAAGTAGATCTTCTAAGTAACGGCAGACTTCGGCTTGGAGTTGGTATTGGATGGAATGCTATCGAATATGAAGCGCTTGGGGAAAATTGGAATACGAGAGGCCGAAAGCAAAACGAACAGATTCAACTTTTAAATAAACTATGGACCGAACGGTCGGTTGATTTTCAAGGAGAATTCGATGCAATCAATCATGCAGGAGTGAATCCACTTCCCATACAACGCCCAATTCCTATCTGGTTTGGAGGACAAGCCGATGCGACATTAAAGCGAGCAGCAAAATTCGGAAAAGGCTGGATACCCTTGGGTAATCCCGGCACCAAAACTGCTCAATTAATAAACAAACTGCATAGTTTCTTAAAAAATGAAAGTCGCTGTCCAGATACATTTGGTATAGAGGCTTGGATACGATACGGAGATGGAGACCCCGACACATGGGCCAGAACGGCAGAACGTTGGCTCACCTTAGGTGCTACCCACTTGACCTTCTACACTTCTGGTCAGGGGGCGGGTACCGTCTCTCGACAGATCCAGGCGATGAAAAACTATAAAAAGTTGCTTTCCAACCTATAAAAAACGCTGGCTCCACTTAGGGAGCCAGCGTCATTATACACTTAACTCAACAATCGCTTAACGATAGCGATGCGCTTGAGACCAAGCGTTTTTATATTCATTCTGAGAAGCCCAAATCTTTTTAAACCAATCATTAGACTTTTTGCCGGTTTCTTCTGCCCACTCGTCAGTTGCTTTCTTAGCAGCATCTTTGAAAGATTGCGGAAGATCAATGATTTCGTTCTTCTTACTGTTAACATATTTCATCCAGTTAGGAGCATCATCATGACCCAGCTTCATGTAGAGATCCCATGTCATCATTTTTCCGCCAGCAGTAATCTGCTTTTTGATCATATCTGACATGCCATTCCACACTTTTTTGTTTATTGCACATTCATGCATGGCAATTGGCTGGTGAACACCAGGAACAATAATGTACTTTGCAACTTTCTCAAAGCCCATCACGATGTTATGTGTTGGCGTTCCCCATTCAATAGCATCAACAACTTTTCTCTCTAGAGCAGGATAAACCTCGGCCCCCGCCAAAATTACGGTTGAAGCCCCCAACTTCTGAGCGATTTCCGCCCAAGCTCCAGCAGTACGGACCTTCATTCCTTTATAATCGGCCAAGCTTCTAATCGGCTTATGACTATGAGCAAAAAGCTCCCGCGGCGCTGAGCCACATGGAACAGCTGCAACATCAAATTCTGCCATACGCCAGTCCATCCACATTTCCTTTCCGCCACCACGGAAAGTCCAGTGCATCATTTTATCCCAACTCATCGAACCGGCGAATCCGCCGAACAATATCGCGGTTTTGTCAACGCCCCAGTCATAACCCGACCAGTTGTGACCAATTTGAGCGACCCCCTTTTTAATCGTATCGGTCACTTTGAGCGCTTTACCAAGCGTACCGCCAGGAAAAACTTCAACCTTCACGTTATTAGAGGTAAACATTTCCATGTTCGCCGCTGCGCCGCGAGCGACATACTCAAGCATGATGCCCCCGCCCCACGGCGTGGCCATGTCAAGTTTAGTCGCAGCTTGCGATGAGGCGACGGCACTCAAGCCAAGCACGCCAGCAAGCCCTATTTTTAAGAGACTAGATTTCATTAATTTCTCCCTGTTAAAGTCCAATCTAACGCGCAACGATCCCACGTCTATCCGCAATTTGAAAAATTTTCTTTCAAATATTTCAAATTTTTTGCACGTGTATTTCCCATAGTCCAAGTTTATTGACCTAATTGTCAACGAAAACTCGAAAAAAAAACGTATAGAATCGAGTATGCGTTTGAGTATCAAAGTTAATATAATATATTAAAATAGTTATTCAATACATTGATATATCTATTATATTGCTAGATATCCTCCATCTACAGGAAGCTCTACACCAGTAATATACGATGCATCTTCGGAAGCCAAAAAGACCACTGCATTTGCTACTTCTATGGCCTCTCCAGCTCTTTTCATTGGGACATAAGCGTCCAATATTTTTTGTCGATGGACAGGATCGGCGGTAAGACCCGAAGTACGCATTGCTGGCATAATCCCGGGATGAACACTGTTTACCCTAATACCGTCCTTGGCAAAACGAACCGCACTCTGCTTTGTCATCGTCCGCACCGCCCCTTTGGACGCATTGTATCCAGGATGGATATATCCTTGTCCAACAACGCCTGATATTGACGATATGTTGACAATTGCTCCACCTCCGGATGCAATTATTAATGGCGCCGCGTGCTCCGTACCAAGGAATGGTCCGGTCGCATTAATACGCATTAAATCTTCCCACGCCTGAAGGTCGCTTTGATCCTGATAACCACTACCGCTGATACCCGCATTATTTACCAAAACATCTAATCTTCCAAACTCGGTTTCGACAGTCTCAATTGCCTTTTTCCAATCTTTTTCACTTGTTACATCTAATTTTAAAAATTTAGACACACCCCCATTTTGTTGAATTTCGTCTATCCGTTTATTGCCCTCATCTTCGAGCAAATCGCAAATGATCACGCTCGCTCCTTCTTCCGAAAATAATTTTGCGGTTGCCGCCCCCATTCCATAGGCCCCACCTGTGACTAAGGCCACCTTTTCATCAAATCGCTTCATAACTCCTCCATTTAAAAAACCATCACAGTCAAATACCTCCAAAAGCATAAGATTATTTCCACATCTCATAATAGGGTTTCCACAAGACATCTACTATCTGATTGGATTTCTCCGCGGTTAACTGTAATAGCTTAACGAGAAACCACGTGCGCTGGATATAAGGAACATCAGATGACATTTTCTCAAATAATATTCGAAATTCAAGACGGAATAGCGACGGTGACCTTGAATCGCCCAGAGGCCCGAAATGCCCTGGCTGCTCCAATGCGGAAAGAATTAGCCGAAGCCTTGGCAATAATCCGAGAAAAGGCTGGCACTGAAGTAAAGACAGTAATACTCACCGGTGCTGGTGGTGCATTCTGCGCCGGTGGTGATGTAAAAAGCATGGGATCCAGAATGAAATCAGCCACCCAAGCCCGAGAGGCACTGAGAGACGATCATCAAAAAATGCTAGATCTTATGAATATAGAGGTTCCCGTCGTGTCATTAATAGATGGGGCAGCAGCCGGCGCCGGCGCCAACATTGCTCTTGCTGCAGATTTTGTGCTCGCCACTCCCCGCGCTTTTTTAATGCAAGCATTCGTTCGGATTGGGTTGATACCTGACTGGGGCGGCATGTATATTCTTCCTCGTTTAATCGGTCTCCAAAAAGCAAAAGAGCTTATTTTTACAGGACGCCGCGTTTATGCCCAAGAAGCAAAAGAAATGGGTTTGGTTTATAATATAGTTAACCAAGACACAGCAATGGCCGATGCGCGAGAGTTTGCTCAGCGCTTTGTCCGCGCGCCAACTAAGGCGATTGGTTTAGCCAAAGTAATATTAAACCAATCATTTAACCAGGACCACAAAACCGTCTTGGAAATGGAGGCGATGGCACAAGCTATATCGAGGGAGTCCGATTTTCATGCCGAAGCCATTAAACGGTTCGCAGAAAAATCTCCAGCCTTATTTGACTGGGAGAGCTATAACAAGTGATAGACTTCCATTGTGATCTTTATAAGGCAGATATTCTCTACTTTAATGCCTGAAGACACTCTTCCATTTTTTGAAGGAAGCGTGAACGGTCCACCTTGCTGAAACTCGCTTTCTGATCGAGAATTTCGCCCATCTCCCGCAATTGACTCTTTAATTCTCGCATAGCAAGGGCATTTCCTATATTTTGTTCATCGAATAAATGTCCAGCATGACTAACGACTGCCGCCTTCTTTTTAATACACCGCGATGCAAGAGTAATATCCGAAGTTATAACTACGTCGAGTTGTGTTACGCGATCGACAATCCAATCGTCGGCTGCGTCAAACTTATCGGATACTACAATTCGTTTTATCAACGGACTTTCGGGGAGCCTCATGAGACTGTTAGACACCATCCAAACCAAAGAATTGTGACGTTCTGCTACCCTCACAATCTCTTTTTTGACTGGACACGCATCCGCATCAACATAAATCGCCATAACTCGTTAAACACCTCCTTAACACAACAGACTTTAATTTTAGATACCATCCTTTAAAAACTTTAATCCGCCGTAAACCGTTAAATGATGGGGTGTTTTAACTCCCAACTCTCTTCCGAGTTGTATTACATGTCCTGACATGCCCTCTACTTCCATGCGTTTCCCTGCCACAAGATCGTGATACATTGAAGCATAAAGATCTGGCGGTAAGCTTTGGGACCAGGCCACTGACTTATCAATTATGTTTGGATCAATAGAGATTCCCTTCCTGATAGCCAACGTTCGAACTTCTGCCATCAACTCTTTGGCTAGTCCAAGTAAGTCCGGGTCATTATATATTTCTCCCACTGGCCTCCTGCAAAGACAAGATAGTCCCGAATTGGTGGCTAAGAGGATAAATTTCTCCCACAATCCTCCTACGATGTTGTCAGTTAACTCGCACTCAAACTCTGTATTGTCGCAAATAGTCTTAAAAGCCTTGAGGCGAGAGCTAAAACTTCCGTCTAATTCCCCGATCTTTAACCGCCCCCCTGTACTCTTAAATCTGATAACACCAGGCTCGTCAATCATAGCCGAAGCATACGCCGCACCCCCGATTGTATGACCTGGGCCAATTACATTTTCTATACGTTCAGGACCATCAACGCCATTCAAAACGCTAATTACCATGGTATCAGGTCCAACCAATGGCCTTATCTGGTTTGCAGCAGATTCTATATCATAAAGCTTCACACAGAATAAAACTACATCTACGAAATCCATCTCAGTACAGCAGTTTGTGACAGCAACCGGAAAATTTTTGTGCGTTGTCGTGTCTCCTATCAATGTCAATCCATTTTGTTTGATCGCGTCAAAATGTCCCCCCCGAGCAATGAAAGTTACGTCCTCACCAGCCTCTGCAAGGAGGCCACCGTAATAACCGCCCATGCCCCCAGTTCCCATAACAGCAATTTTCATAAAATTTCTCCGCAGTTGACGTTATCATACTCAATTAACCTATTTGTCCCCACAAAAAAACGACTATCATGTTGGCCTGCCTTGCTTTAACAAGGCAAGCAGACGTCCGACGATGTTGATTAATGCCCAACATGGGTATTTTTCGTTAACGTTATTTTTGTTAGAACCACAACGTGTATTTAATTAAAATTCGCGTACCGAAGCTAGTAGTAAAGATGAGGTCCGCTCGCTAAAAACTTAGGCTAAGAATGTCCCAAAACTCTGATTTCAACAGCTACTACCACCAGACACAAAATCGCCCAGATAATAGACAAGAATTGGATGAAACCCTTAGAACAGATGTCTGCGTAATTGGGGGCGGTTTAGCGGGGATAAATGCGTTACTAGGCCTGTCTGAAAGAAAAATCACCGCTGTTCTTTTAGAAGCCAAAACACTGGGTTTTGGTGCCTCCGGTAAAAATGGCGGTTTTCTCTCCGCTGGATACTCTGTTCCCATTCGCACTTTAGAGAAGAAGTATGGTCGCAGTTTTTCTCAAGAGTTATACAAACTATCCATTGAAGGGGTAGAAATTGTGCGAAAACGTGCTCAAAACTTTGAAGAAACCGGCGCCAAAATAGCGCCAGGCATTGTTAGGATGTCGTGGGGACAGAAGGCAATCAACCTTCAATCCGAAATAGAATATATGAACGAAACTTTTGGATCAGAATTAGAGTATTGGACACCAAACCAAGTTCGAAATTTGTATTCAAGTGACCGGTATAACGACGCTATTTTCAACCCTGCAGGTTACCAACTTCATTCGCTAAATTATATACATAGATGCGCTGACAAGGCAGAGAAATTAGGAGCCAGAATTTTTGAAAACTCCTTGGTCATAAACCTCGAAAGATGTGCCAAAGGAATTACAATTAAGACTCAAAAGGGCCGTATTTATGCCAGCAAGGTGATAATTTGTATTTCCGCTAGTAAAACATGCCTCAACCGTAAACTTTTCAACGCAATTCTGCCAATAGGAACCTACGTACTATTAACAGAACCACTGAACGATCAACTAAAAGAAGCTATTAGGGCTCCTTACGCCGTGTCGGATAGCAGACGAGTAGAGAACTATTACCGCCCCCTGGCAAGTACCCAGATACTATGGGGTGGTGGTATAGGTATTAGGCAAGAGCCTGCGATGTTGAAAAAAAGAATGTTGAAAGATCTTCTAAGTGTTTATCCCCAACTGGCCGGAGTACAGGGGGAATTGGCTTGGCCCGGAACAATGGGATACGCCCGACATCAAATGCCTCAAATTGGTCGTCTCAGCCCGAATATATGGTACAGTCAAGGTTTTGGCGGTCATGGTTTAAATACGGCAACAATCGCCGGAGAACTGATAGCACAGGCAATCTCAGATAATGACGACAGATATCGACTATTTGAACCGTTTAGATTGCAGTCTACCGCCAGACCCATGGGCTTAATTGCAGCACAGTTTATGTATTGGAATTGGGTTTTAAGAGATATTCTGGACACACAATTATCAAAAAAAAATTACTACCTAAAAATTAGGAGAACCTAAAGTGACGTTATCTTTATTTTATAAAAACCGAAAACAAGTGTAATCCAGCAATGACCAAAAAAATAGGGGGAGAAGATATTGGAATTATTGGTCTCGGAGTAATGGGACTAAATCTGGCGTTAAATATTTCTGATAAAGGTTTTACCGTCATTGCGTATGACCTAATTTTAACAGAAGACTATGGGGCCGACTCTATTACTCGGTATTCAGACATCGAGACGTTTGTCCAAAAATTAAAAAAGCCAAGGAAAGTTCTAATAATGGTCCCTGCGGGAGATCCCGTCGATGATGTAATAAAGAAATTGACCCAATTACTGGATTCAGGTGACTTGGTGATTGACGGAGGCAACTCACATTACGAAGATACTAACGCGAGAGCGCAAATTCTAAAGACGAAAAATATTAATTATTTAGGAGTTGGAATTTCCGGAGGAGCCTCGGGAGCCCGAAATGGCCCAGCAATCATGGCGGGCGGCGCCAAAGAAGTATACCAAACGATAGAACCAATCTTAAAATCCATTGCAGCCCGGGATAAAAAAGGAAACGCCTGTGTCGCTAGATTAGGAAATTCCGAGTGTGTCGGTCATTTCGTAAAAATGGTTCACAACAGCATAGAGTACGCTGAAATGCAGATGATAAGTGAAGCATATTCAATCTTATTGTCTTTGAGGGGTTTTTCCAACGACCAAATTGCTAAGATTTTCGGAGAGTGGAATAAAACGGAAGCAGAATCATTTCTGATTGATGTGACATCTAAGATTTTAAGATTCAAAGATGCGCAGACAGCGAAGCCTCTTGTAGATCTAATTCTTGACCAAGCAGGCCAAAAAGGAACTGGGAAATGGGGAGCCAGCACAGCCATTGAATTAGGCGTACCTGCACCTAGTTTGCTCGAAGCGGTTTCTGCACGGATGATATCCACCTTAAAAGAAGAGAGAATATCGGCTTCCGAAAAATATCCAGTAACTGCATCGGTAAACAACAAAATTTCTAATACTACAATTAGGGATGCTTTATTTGCCGCAAAAATATGCGCTTTCGCGCAGGGCTTTCAACTTTTATATACAGCAAATAAAAAATATGTGTGGGATATAAACCTTTCTAATGTTGCTGAAACGTGGAAAGCCGGTTGTATAATCCGAGGACGCATTCTTGAGAACATAAGTGAAGCTTTTCAGACTGAAAATGAATTACCTAATTTAATCTTAAGTAAAGTTTTTTCTAGAAAACTTAAGCGTTTGATCCCCGCACTCCGAGAAGTGGTTTCGGTGGGTGCTTTGAATGCACTTCCCCTTGCTACCTATAACGCCTCGCTCGCCTACTTCGACTCCTACACGAAACAAAAACTGCCGATCAATCTAATTCAAGCCCAACGAGACTTTTTTGGGGCACACGGTTACTCGCGAACCGATAAAGCTGGCCTATTTCATACAGACTGGGAGAAGAATTCTTGATTTTCTTAATTATGGGAGTTAGCGGTTCCGGTAAAACAACTTTGGGGAAACTCTTAGCTTCTAAATTAAATTGTTCCTTTCTCGAAGGAGACGATTATCACAGCCCACAAAACATTAGAAAAATGGCGGAAGGAAAGCCATTAACCGATAGAGACAGAAATCCATGGTTGCGGAAAATTGCCTCTGAACTCAAGCGCCACGCTCTGGCCAAGGAAAGGTGTGTAGTCGCCTGCTCCGCATTAAAACGTAAATACAGAAACGTAGTTTTTTCTAATCTAAAAGGTGCTCGGCTCATCTATTTATCCGGTGAAATCGAACAGATTCGCAACCGAATGAAAAATAGATCTCACTTCATGCCGACTCTACTCCTCGAAAGCCAATTCCGGGTACTTGAACGCCCGACCCCCGATGAGCAACCAATCATAATTGATATAAAGCTAAAAAAAGAAGAATGCTTGAAAAAAATTTTAGCCCAAATCTCCTAAACCATGGCTTAGATAGATTGTTATATGAGTTGTCATTGAAAACGAGTGTATCTAAAAGATTCCAACTCCTCGTTATTAGCCTTACCAGTAACCATTTTCGCAGCTAATTCTCCTGCTCCGGGTCCTATTCCAAATCCATGACCACTGAATCCAGTAGCTAAATAAAATCCCGGCATTTTTTCCACTGGCGAAATAACTGGGACAGCATCAGGAGTGACATCAATTAACCCTCCCCAACTTTCAATAATTTTGGCATTCATAAACTGCGGAAATAGCCTCCGTAAATTACCGAACGCCTCGTCTAAAATTTTCTTATTCGGAGAAACATTATAAATTCTCTCCGACTCAAAAGGGCTTGGGCCATTAATATTCCACCGCCTTGAAGTCATCAATTCTTTATAAAACCTCTCGTTTACTTTTATCCTAAGGCGACTTTTTTCCTTCTTGTAACTCTCTAAATATTTAATACCCCACCTGAGTGTGTCGGG
>CAYFGZ010000078.1:0-16419 GCA_964342575.1 uncultured Nisaea sp.
TCGAGGAACGAGTGCGAGAAACACTGGCAGAATTACGCAATGAAGCACTCGATGGCGTGTTGGGATTCACCGAGGACCAGAAGATGGACCTCAGCGAACTGCACATATACACTGCCAGCACCAAGGACGATGCTACAAGTATAGCACGTAAAGCATTCGACCAGGGCCAAGCTACCGTAGCACACATCTGCTACAGTGGAACCAGAGGGTTCATAGTGGCCATAGATCAGCCACCACCGTACCAGATAAGACACCACGCCGCGAAGTTCGACGTGCATTGCACCATGCGCAAGTCGAAGTTTGCGCCAGGGTACTACACAGACCTGTCAATGCAGACACCCGGATACATCAAGGCATACTCATGCGTCTTCAACGACCGCATGAACAACAAGGAGATAGATATCAGAGTGTGGGCAGATGACTCCAACGGAGATGGGATGGGCAATGCACTGAACAAGTGCGTGAGCCAGTTCCCCGGTATCAATCCCAACGAGGTAGAGGTGACCGAAATAGATCGGGAGTATGCAGAGGCTAAGGTGTATGACACCCAAGCCGAGGCAGAGATCATCATGGCCGAGAACGATGGTTATGATACCGACACGGCAAAATACCGTGACGGTTACCTAACGGAGGCTGGCTATAGCCACCTATACTAGGACCACGGAGAGCAGGGGCATCGCGCCTCTGCTCTCCACCCTTTTTTTGTACTCCGCTTCCCTTCCGCACCATCCTCTCTACACCAAGCAACCGATCCTACCTGAACATCCCTGAGAGTGTTCCGTTTGTTTTTGAATTCTTTGAATCTTTTCCCTTTCACTTCATTCCATAGGAGCATCATATGCGTGCTTTCCTGCAGTACCTCCTCAGCCTCTTCATCGCGCAGCCCCCCACACCCCCTACCCCCGCTAAGATCCTTCCGTTGCCTGTCGAGCCGACCGAAGAGACGGTCAGCTACAGCCCGCCACGGCACATCCGCAGGCAGGCAGCCCTTCGCAAATCCCGCCGGCTCATGGCCAAAGAGTCCCGCCGTATCAACCGCATCGCAGCATAGGTAGGGATCGTCCCTATCGGCAGGGGGTTCAAGCGCTTTGCCCCCTGCCACCCCCTATTTTTTTCGCTTGTCTGTAGCTACAAATGTCGCTACATTCGTAGTCCCTTTATACCTACACAAGGAGATATATGCCCAGTCCACCATCCAAGTATACTAAAGATCGTATCGAAAGGGCAGCCCGCATCTATAGCTCATCCAAAGATGCAGGTGCTGCCCTTGGCATAGCGCCCGGTAGTTTCGGTCGTCTCTGCAAGAAGTATGGCATACCCACACCAACCTCTCGTAAAGCAAGATCCTAAGAGAGTGGTCCGTTTGTTTTTGAACTCGTTTCGGGTTCATCCCTTTTACCCTTTTACACATGGAGGCTAACATGCCCCGTTGTATCAACAAAACCATCCTGATTGGCAACCTCGGAGCCGATCCGGACCATCGTACCGTCCCCTCTGGTGCCAGCGTAGCCAACGCCAGCATCGCAGTAACGAAGGAGTGGACAGATGCGCAGACCGGAGAGAAGAAGGAGGTCACCTACTGGCATCGTCTCGTTTTCTGGCGCGGCCTGGCAGACGTAGTGAAAGAGTACTGCAAGAAGGGATCCAGGCTCTACGTCGAGGGCGAGTTGCAGTCTCGCACTTGGGAGGATGACAACGACGAGAAGCACTACGTCACCGAGATCGAGGTGCGGGAGATATCGTTCCTCGATGCACCCAACGGCACCGGCAAGCGCCAGCAGCAGCAGAAGCAGCAGCCGCAGCAGAATGGTGAGCCGGAGTGGTTGACCGAGACCACCAACGAAGAGCTACCGGAGATAGACTTCGCGTAGTTATGCAACTCTAGGGGGACTCCTACTCGGCGCCCATCCGATAGTCGGAGGGCCTTGGGAGAATCGAGTAGGAAGAGACAGAGTTGCTGGGAGATGCCCTGTACTGGGGAGAGCAGGGCATCTCCCTCTTTTTTTCTCCCCCACCCTTTCACCTTTAGCAGGAGAACCTCGCATGTCAGAAGCAACCATACCCGTAGACTTCGCTCCCAGCGATGAAGCAACCGACATCATTGAGATACAGCACGAGAACTTGAGCAATCGCATCAAGCAACTCGAGCACGTGCTGAAGATGGAGAAGAAGCTTCGTCGTTCCCAGGTAGAGATGATGCACCGCGAGCTACAGCAAGCAACGGAAACGGTGCGGAACCTCAGCGTAAGTGCTACTCAGCAGAAGCAACGCATAAGTGAGCTCAGCGTCGAGCGCACCAACATGCGTGAGTACATCAACAATCTCAACAAGCAACGCAACAAGTATCGTGGTATCGCCCAGCAGTACCAGGCTGCCATCAATAAGATGAAGAAAGCTGCTTGATGGCTTTTCAGTGGCGCTTTTCATCGAGCAACGATGCATCACTAAACCCAACGATTGATGTGCATCCCTCATACTACGGCACCTCGGCAGAAGAGTTTGCTGAGGTGCCGGCTGGCGAAGTGTTACACCTGCATGCCCGTGAAGTATTGAGGTGGTACAGCAATGCAACCTTCCACGAACTCAGCTACTTCTTCGTTGCTGATCAGGGCGTGGCCGTAGCAACCAAGTGGAAGAACGGAGAGGAGATCATCTCTATATGGAACGATCAGATGTTGCCACTCAACACAGCATTAGACATGTGCTCGCGCCTGAAGGACTCACCTACAGGCTTCCAATCATCTGTTGCGTCTGCGGAGACACAGGATTCCTGAAGGTGTCAGTGTTCGATGCAGAAGGTGAGCGCAAAGCATTACCGCAGACGGAGGACTTGCTCTGCGACAACTGCGAAGAGAGGACAATGGCATGAACAAATCAACCTTATTGTCTTCGCTCATCAAAACAATCGATAAGAAGAAACCTTTCATCTTTAACAGAAAGGCAAAAAAGAACAATCCAACTCCTGAACTACTACTGTACAACCTCATACAAACGTGCGCGCAGGAGTTGATAGATCTATGCGACGAAGACCCATCACTGGATCTTTTTAAAGCAATGGAGAGACTCGAGGAAGAGCATCGATTCTTGAATCTCGATGATGCTATTATCCAACAAGCCAAGATACTTGATTGGGTCCGTCTTCAAGCACCACCCTTACACCCTTAACAGGAGAGCAAGCATGACTGTAGCATCAGTACCTGTCGATGCTCTTGTTGTCGACCATCAGAATCGCTTGCAGGTAGCAGGCAACGATATCGGTGACAACGAGCTATGGAACCATAAAGGTTCTGTCGAGGTAGACTACGAGGATCTAAAGCAGATCCCTACTCCCGAAGATACGAGGACCTACTCGGCTATTAGTCACACTGATTTTGTAGAGACCCTCTACAAGCACAGTGACCGGCTGATGAGTCCGAAAGGATTCCATTTGAATGGGCAACGCTACATCGTAGGTAGCGAAGGTGCCCGCATGTTCTTCATCCTGTATTTCTCCAACAGTGATACGGGTATGAACCTCGCCCTGGCTGGCCGCAACTCGCATGACAAGTCCATGCGTGCAGGCGTAGCGGCTGCGGCACGCGTCACCGTGTGCGATAACACCTGTCTCATGTGCGAAGATGGTGTCGCTATCTTCCGCAAACACTCCGGCGATGCTACAGGGTACCTGAACGATCAGATCATCCTGGGCATGGTGCGTGCAACGGAGAGCTGGGATGATATGCGAAGGCAGCGGGATACGTTGGTATCTCAGGTCATCACCGTCGATGAAGGGTATAGGCTGATGGGATTGGTGAAGGCACAGTCCTCCTTCGACAAAGCCTATAATCGCAGGCTGCTCAAGACGGACAAGGAATGGCGTTCCGTACAGGATTACTGGGAAGAACCCAAGCACGAGTATGAAGGGGGCAACCGCACCTTATGGGCGTGGATGAACTCCTTCACCTTCGACTTCCGGGATCTTAAGCCAGAAGCACAGTTGCCGCAGCACTCCAGCTTGCACACCCAGACGATGCTGATCGCTTCGAGGATAGCAGCGGAAGAGAACCACCGCAAAAGAACGGAACAGGGCAACCTTGGTGAGACCATCGAACGTCTCGTTGACCGAGATGCCTGATCGAGTACCCAGGGTGCATGGCCGGCGTAGCTTCATCCGTTCTGCTCTTATCAATCTTCTAACAAAAGAGCCCGATGCTAGTTTGAGTAAGGAGGACGAGATGGCGCTGCGCTGGCTCCTCGATTATCTGGAATTACATACCGTACAAGAAGTAGAAAACCTTTTCACCAAGAAAGGATAACTATGACTAATGACAGTGAATTACTCAGTGCAGAGGAAGCAGCAGCTTTACTCAACTGTAGCACATCGATGATCTATAACCTCGTAGCAAGTAAGACTATTCCCTTCAAGAGGTTCGGGTCGAAGAAGCTGATCTTCGTGCGTAAGGATATAGTGGACTGGGCTTCATCTGGAGGGACAACGCCCGCAGTATTGAAAGACTTACGCACCGTAGTCAATTCCACCACGGAGAAAGATGTGTCTAACGGCATGAAGGAGGAGATAGAAAAGCACTTCGGGAAGAAAGCTAACATCCCCGATGTGCGCGTCTACCTGAAGAAAGAGTATGTGGATCTTATGGTCGGCATGCTCGAAGACATCGTGCAGGATAACATAGAGAATGCATATGTAGAAGAAGAAAAGGAGTCACTGTATGATCTACAATGCATACTGAAGCACGCGTTGATCGGACATGAGAGGAACTTCCGCACTGGTCTGAAGGGTGGGTATCGGCAATGATGATGCCTATCCACGCGAACATTAGCAACGAAGAAGTGCTCGATCTAATCCAGGTTGCAGTTCTTGCACTAGACAATGGATCTCATGATCGGCCTGCTCGTTGGTATGCCTATAAGCTTGGCATCAGCACTGAAGGATTAGATAAGTTGCACGAGAAAGCAGCAACCCTTATCGCCCTTTCACAGGAGAGTATCCATGCAGGTTCAACAATATCTGAGACAGATACCCGTTAAAGATGTAAAGCCATCGAAGGCTAACACTCGGCAGTTCGGTGAGCCTGATGATGCATTAAAAGCTTTAGCTCGCAGTATCGTAGCGGAAGGATTAGTGCAGCCCGTAACGGTTCGTGAAGCAGAGCCGGGTAAGTATATCATCATCGCCGGTGAACGTCGCTGGCGCGCACACAAGCTGGCGAAGCTCGAGACAATACAGTGCCTCGTCAGAGAAGAAGTTGAAAACCACGATGTTCTTACTGTAGTGGAGAACCTGCATCGTCAGGACCTCTCCCCTATGGAAGAATCTCTGGGTGTGCAACAACTGATCGATAGCGGTAGGAGTCACAAGGGCATCGCCTCTGAGCTGGGTCAATCAGCAACATGGGTAGCACGTCGCGCTCACCTGACCAAGCTAACGGACCAGTGGAAAGAAGCGGTCACCAAGAAGCATGAGGATCTTCAGTCCACTACCTCCGAAGATGCGTTTGCTCGATGGCCAATCGGTCACCTGGAAGAAGTCGCTAAGCTCGGAGACGATGCACAAGATCGTATCTACAGACACTACTCAGCTCGCACGCATGTCCCTGAGCTTAAGGATCTCAACGAGAAGATAGGAGAGCTTACTCGCAAGCTGGGTAAAGCTCCTTTCGATCTCAATGATGCGGAGCTGGTTCCCGATGCCGGTGCTTGCACCGTATGTCCAATGCGGCAGGGAGCCAACAGCGACCTGTTCGGCATCAACCCAGACATCGGCGTACCTGTAAACGAAGACATCTGCCAGAACAAGGATTGCTTCGAGATGAAGCTGAAGCGTTATGGCAGTAAGCGCTTCAAGGAAGAGAAGGCCAAGGTCGGTAAGGATGTGAAGCTACTGCGCCTTCAGGAGATGACGGATTACTATGGTGAGCATAATGGGTATAAGTGCGACAAGAAGCAGTATGCTCTTACCAAAAAGTCCGAAGGTAATGCCCACCCTGGCGTAGTGGTATCCGGCCGACGCCTTGGTTTGAAGGTGTATGTAGCTCCAGTGAAGGAAGAGGAGGAGCAAGAAGTAACTTCCGAGAATCTGGAACAGCAGATCGAGTGGAAAGAGAAGCGTGTGAAGCAGGCGCAGATCACTGCACTCAACAACGCAGCGCCGGTCATCTTCCAGAACCATGCCGAGTCTTCCTTCTTCGATCCTACCAACCGCTTGATCCTGCCTCTTCTGTTAGCTATAGCAGACAAGCGGCCGACGCACAAGGCTACCGAAGAGTGGATCGGTAGCACACCCGAGGCAATGGCTGAGGGTATACACAGCATGTTATTCAACATCTTGGATAACAACCTCCTCACACTGCCCGAATGGAAGCATATCTTGGGGTTTGTCGGTGTGGAGAAGCCAGCTATATCCAAGATGGTGATGGATATCAATGCATCAGTAGCGGAGAATCGTGAAGAAATCAATAAACTCAAGAGCGCCCTCAAGGAGGCTGCATAATGACAGAGGATCTAGTAGCTGAAGAGATCGAAGAAGGTGTTGACTACGATGGTGATCCTGTAGTCTTCGACGACCTTACGTGCGACAAGCATATGCGTCACATGCAGTATTGGCATAATGAGCATGCGCGCATCAAACAGATCGGCGAGAAGCAGATCTGGGAGCTACAGCAGCGTTTGGAAAGTCGCCTGAAGACGATCAATAACAAGATCAAGTTCCACGAAGCAGCATGTGGAAACTGGTTTACCAACACCGGCAAGAAGAAATGGTCTGGCGTGTTTGGCAAGATGCGGATACGCAAAGGATCAGAGAGGATAGATGTAGAAGATCTCTCTCAGTTTGTAGCTTGGGCTAATGGCCATGGTGCAGCCAACCTCTACAAAACGACGCACACCGTGAACAAGGGGGATGCCCGAGCCTTCATCAAGGAGACGGGAGAGATTCCCAATGGCCTTGATCTAACCAGAGGAGAAGACAAGCTGGAGTTTGATTTTCATAATTAGAATAATCTTTTGTCTTGACAAGTAATGCGTATGTAGCGACATTGGCATTGGTTACTCAGGCATTCACCTGAGCAACAAAGCCAAAGGAATACTTTGGATACTCATACGATGCAGTGTCGCTTACCCAAGAAGCTTTGGGAGCGCTTTCGCTCCGCTTGTCAAGCCAATGACACTAACCCGTCCGAAGCCGTGCGTGAGTTCATGCGTATGTTTGTGCGGCAAGAGGCAGAAGTCAGGGGGCTGGTGGATCAGGCGGAAGAAGAGTATCAGTCTCGGTTTGCCAGCCCCTCTGTCATTGCACAGAGCCTGCACAAAGAGAAGCATATGGACTCGAAAGTTTTGTGGCGTGAGGACACAAACTAATGAGGCTGTATGAACGAGATCAGTGTTCGTCAGGATCTCAGCCTGGGTCAACTGTCGAAGGCACTGGTTAACTCCAGTTACTTCAATGATGTAAGGCAGGCTGAGCAAGCAATAGTCAAAGTGATGGCTGGCATGGAGTTAGGGTTTGGTCCCATAGCTTCCATGACGGGTATCAATATTATCAAAGGAAAAGTAAGTCTTTCTGCCAACTTCATGGCAGCGAAGGTTAAGTCTCATCCGAAGTACGACTACAGGATCGAGTATTGGGAGGACGATGGATGCACTATCGCCTTCTATCAATACGAACCAGATGGGACTAAAGACTTACTGGGCAATTCTTCCTTCAATGATTCAGACAGGAAGAAGGCCAAGCTCTCCGGTGACAACTGGAATAAGTTTCCCAAGGCGATGTATTTCGCCCGGGCGATATCACAGGGGGTGCGTGCACATACCCCCGATATCTTCCATGGTGCACCTGTCTACGTTCCCGAAGAGATGGGCACACAAGATGTAGTAGTGCAGATGGAAGAGGCGCAAGCCGTTGAGGTTGTAGAAACTGCAACTGAAATAGCTGAAGAAGAACCAGAGAAGGTAGAGGAGGTCGAGGAAACCGAAAACCCTAAGAAAGGAGCCGAAGCGGAAGCCAAGGCTCCGATCGATCTCGACAAGGCCTACTACAACTGGCTTAAAGTCACCAGTAAAGAGAAGGAACGGGTCAGTGAGCGCCGCTTTTACGGGGTGCTTCGCCGGCATGGGCTGCGCAAGCGCAACGAGATACCGTCGAATCAGCGTAAAACAGCTGAAGGTCTTACAATGATGCAGACGATTCTCAACGAGCTGCGTGCCCTACCCTCCGTCTTTGAGAACGAAGGGTTCGATGAAGAGCTGGAACATTATCGGATCCTACTTGCAGAGAGTGGATATCGTCGAGTATTCTGGGAAGTAGTTAAGGGGTTCAGCGAAGGAATGGAACCCGACGAGCTTCTCGATTTACAAGGTGATGTCGAAGCTCCCGATGAAGGTCTGGGGTTGTGGCACAAGGTTGTTCTTCAGGAGACTACTCGCGCCGAGTGTATGAATGCGCTCGACGCGGCATTGAAGGACTATGACGTCATAGCCGCATAGCCTCTCAGCTCCATTCTAAGCGTGGATCGTCTCGGACAGGGTCATCACTCCCGTTCGAGACGATCCGCGAAAATCAGTACGAGAGAATCCGTTAAAACCCCCCTCCATACTTCTTGGCCATTCCCGACCTTCTGATACTTCGTGGCTTTTGGGATGTTCTCCTGTACTCATCGAACCCAAGCAACGTCTGTGGGCTAGTCTCGCCCGCTGCGACCCGCCGCACAAAGGCAGGAATGACGAAGTTCGATACGCCATTCTTAGCCGCCTCTATCGCTTCTTCACTTTGCAAGGCAGCGAGGTTGGCCATAGCCATGCCGAAATCATTCATCGTATCAACGAATGGACCACCCAATAGCTTGGGCATACCCGACATAGGACCGTAGCGTGGTGCATTCTCTCGCCACTCACTCATCTGCTCATGAGCCGGATGCTTGATGCGCTCGTAGAAGTTACTACCAGCAAACACCGTCAAAGCAGATCCATAGAGCGTAGCATAGGCGAAGGCATGCTTGGATAGAGCCGTGTGATCTCCATCCTTCAGGGCCTGTCGGAATCCCTTGTCCGCTATATTGTCCTTCAGGTCCACCATCAAGCCACCAGTGAACTCGATCTGGTGGATCGGGTAGGACTTGAACATCATGAACAACCGCATCATCGGACCCCGCATGATCGGGGGCGTGCCTGCCCTATTGAAGGGGTGATGCACATCTTGCACCAGGTCGAGGGCTTTAGTGTGCGCCAGATCGTGATTGGTGCCTTCCGTGCGGAACTTGCGATACCCCGCCAGATAAGCGATGCCTCGGTTCAGCTTCTCTGTCTCTGAGCTGGGCTTCATCACTACCCTCTGCACGTTCTCCATAAACATACCCGGACGCAGTTCCGTGAACTCGGTATAGCGGGAAGCATCATCGAGGACACCCGATCCCTCGAGCAACTCCTGCACCGACTTGCCGTGGATCAGCTTCTCGGGATTGCGATAGAAGTGGACGTAGTCCATCATCGCATCGCCGATATGCTTGCCTTCGACCAGTGGCCACAGGTTGGTGTAGTTCTGCAAGGTGTTGATCATAGCATGGGCCCAGTTGAACCCCAGCTTGGCCATCACCTGCACCCTATATAATGTATTAGCGATTGGCGCAGACCTCGTAGGATCAGCCAGCCCCTCCCGCATCGTGTGGATCGCCATTGCCGTGCGGGTACGTATCGTATCCACCGGACGATCCCGTAGGTTGAACTCCGACTCACCGGTCATCGGATCGCGCGACCGTGAAAGCTCCTCCCACTGATCGAGGATCGCAAATGCATCATCGTTATCCTTAGGATTTGCACGAACACGCCGCATGGCGTTCACGAAGTCGGAGGTTTCACCAGCACCCAAGAAGCCCACCAGGTGGTCAACAGCATTGTTGAACAATGCAGAGTTAGACACAGCCGTAGCGAACTGCTTGCGACTGTTGGTAGGCTCTCCATACAGATGGGTCAGATAGTCTGCCCAGTGACGCTTGGCATTGGGCAACCTGCGCCCTTGCTCTATAGCTTGGTTCTCAATATTCATTAGCTCCCCAAGTATGTAGGAGTTGGTATCCCCTACCTCTCGAGTGAACCAGAACTCAGCGGCGCCATGCAAGTAAGAGTCGGTGATAAGATCGAGGTTACGCTCCACATAGGTCGTTTCCTCAGAGGTGCGTCGGTGCATAGCACTGAAGCCTTTACCCTGTAGTCGCCACTGATCGGAACCACCAAGGATGTTCTTTACCGTATCCACCAGTAGCTCATTAGTATCTACTGCATTTTCAGAACCAATACCTATGTAGGTCTGTAGTGCTTCGCGCTCCTCATTGGTGAGCCTGCTCGATACCATATCAAAGCGAGGCCTGCCGCCGTTATTGCTGTAAAGAACATGCAAGTAATGCTTGATCCTTCGGTTCTCACTCAAGCCTATAGCGTCAGCAACCTCGTTCATTAGCACTCTATATCTTTCGAGTGCTTGCTTGTGCGCAGGGTCAGTGAGAAAATCTATAGATTCCTCACTGAGGTTATCTTCATGCAATGCTTTAGCCAGCTTGTATAGCTTGGTGCGTAACTGGTCAGCTGGTGTCACCTGTCCTCTCATCCTCCCCGCAAAGCTCTGCGCGCCCATACGCATAGTGTCTATCGTTCCACCAGGCACTCCGAGCAACTCGCGTATCTCACGATAGCTCTGTTGCCACCGAGCCAGCATAGCTTGCTTCTCTTCGATCTTACGCATGTTGAACTTGGTGCCGTAGTTCGTGATGGGATTACGACCCATCCCAAGCATGCGACCATGCGGACTCCCGAGTCCAAACTTACCATCGAGGAGGTTGTAGACGACTCTGGCAGATCGTTCCTTATCGGCCAATGGCAGATTATCTACCCATGCGTGTATCTCTATCGGCGGCCGGTACCCTTCGCGCACACCCTCCGTGATGCCTACCTCTGCCTTGCCAATAGCAAGCTCGGTCATGGCACCATCTACCTTATTGGCAACACCAAAGTCACTTGCCTCGGATAAACGAGTGATGAGATCATTGGCCTGCTTAGCCGTGAGGTTCTCGGGGATGATGCTGGCGAGGTTGATATCCATCCCGGCAATACGCATGCTGTTAATGCCATCCACCAAGCGAAGGATATGATTGAATTGTTCCTCGGTAACAGGACTGACTTCTCCTTCTATGGGGGCACCTCCCCTACCGCCTCGCTCTGCTTTGATGCGCGCATTGTGCGATACGTAGTATGTCTTTCTGGTATAGGATTGCCCGTTGATTACGATCTTCTGATCATCGATCGCTTCGATGACACCCGACACTGCTTGACCTCGAGAGGATACTCTCTCTGTGGAGGTTACTCCCTCTACCGGCCTTTCTCCCGCAGCCTGCGTAGTTCCAGGCTGTTGCACCTCTTCTGTTCCCCGTATGATACGACGCGGGGTAAGGGTAACCTGATCGCCTTGGAACGACTGGTTCCACCACTGGTTGCCCATAGCCTTGGCTTTGATCTGGGCTTCTATAGATTTCTGCTGTGAGGTAGTAGATGGCATCCTAAGGAGCAGCTGTTTGTGTTTGCTATTGAGCGCAGACCGCACCTCACCCCACATCTTACCAGAGAAACTCTGTAGATCCTCTGGTACCATCGTAGCTTGTAGCTCAGCAAGAGAGATTGCGTTGTTAATACGGGCAAGCGTTAGCCTAAGCTGTTCCTTCTTATCTTTGGTTCCAATCTCACTGACCTTACCAGTAGTGGTGATTTTTCCTAGACGACCAAGGTACCTCTTTCGGAAGTCATCGATTCCTTTAATCGCTGTTTGAAAAGCTCTGGGATCGGTAAAGAAGTGGTTCTCATCAGAAGGGATCTCACCCAATCGATCCTTGGTGCGCATCCGATCCCTTTGGTTTGATAGCTTCTCTGCTAGTTCGGGATCGATGTTTACCTTTTTCCTGAATGATCTACCGCCCTTGGTATCTTGGAAGAAGTCCCTGTCGGAGAGTTCGGTAAGCTCTCGTAGTATCTTGGGAGGACCTACTGACCTCTCAACATTCTGCTTCCGAACCCAGTTTCTCAGGAAGGATTCTTCAGCTTCCTTCGCATCCCAGCCTCGCCACAGAACATCTTGCACCTCATCGGGATTTGTTGCATTGGGATCTTTATAGTAAACCTTCCATGTAAGCGGTTCATCTCCTTCAATAGCTCGCGCTACATTAAGATCTTCTAGCTCTCCCGTGTATGGCCCCTTACCCTTGGGGTCAAAGCTCTTAGCTATACCGGACTTCTCATAGTTGTCCAGTGAACGTTGGGTGATATAGTCCTCATAGGTTTTACCTATCCAGAACTTACGCTCAATCTCTATCACATTGTCGTAGATACTGGCAGTAGAACCCGCAGGAGGATCCATCTCCTTCAGCTTCTCAAATCGCTTCTTGGGCATAATGCGCATCTCTATTGCTCGTTGCATCAAGAAGCGTTTGTAGTTCTCCTTCACACCGTCGAAGCTATTGCGGGTCAGCTTCGGTCCCTTTGCATAGGGGTTGAGGTTCTTGTCGTTCCATTTCTTATCAATGGCATCCGAACGGATACTCAAGAAGTCCTGTCCCTGGCTGGCAACCACATAAGCCTTCTGCTTAGATGGCGCTTCCCGCACGTGCCTGTTCCTGTACTGAGTAAGCTGCATTATAGTAGTTTCATCTGCTAGCTTCTCATCCAGCTTTCTCTCTACCGCACGCTCTTCATCTATCTCATACTCGCGGCGTAAGTTCTTTACCTCCTGCGGCTCTACCTTATCTACAAGCTCCTTCTGCTTGGCAACGAGATCCTCCGCAGTTTCACCGCGTGCCATACGAACATCTTCAACATTGCTTTCTGACCTACCCATCTTCCGCGCATTGACGATTTCAGCAAGGGCATCGGCATGACTCGCAATACCACGTTTAGCATGCTCATCGGTGTAGTATAGCAGTGTTTTGCCATCTAATGCACCTGCGTCAATCTGTTGTAATATCCACTCTCTTTGCTGTGGTTTAACATTTGCATACCTGGTATCTCCTTGCAGCCATGCTCTATACTTTTCGACCACCTCATTGACCTGCTTAGGTGTAGCTTTAGCTGCTGATATACCCAACACAAACGGATTACCGTAATGATTATTGCCCTTTTTCCTCAGAACATCGATTCCTTCGCCACGCTTCTCTGCCGCTTTTACTGCTCTCGTTCCTTGTAGATTAGAGACTGTAGTCTTACCAATATCAAAACCTGGCACAGGGTCAGGCTCTATATCATCTACACCTTCGACCCAGCCGCTGTCTTCAACTACATCAGGCTCATCATACTTGTCCTCAACCTGAAAAGCATCTCGTTCATACTCTTCCTGCATCCTACCGAATGTTTTGGGATCACGAGGGTCTTGTAGGTCAGGATCGGGACCGACCTCACCGTGATCTCTCAAGCTGGAGATCTTGCGTTCAGCAAGGAGGAAGTCTTCCTCCGCTTCCTCGGGCGTATGATCCGTCTTATCTATACGTCGCTGTACAGTCTCAGATTCAACAGGTGGTGGAGCTGGCTCCGCTTCGGGCGTAGGCTTAGCTGCTGGCCTTTCTCTTGAAGCTGAGCGTATGATATCCTCTTCATAGGCTTCAAGGGGTACCGTATCCCTGAAGTTGGGCTGGAATACCCTACCCCTGATAACCCGAGTAAGATCCTTGGTGCGTAGCGGATCTACAGGATCAGGCATCGAAGAGTAGACATCCTCTCCCATAGCAGGTTCAGATGGCGTAACGGGACTCGACCTGTGTCGCATGTGATCTGGGCGTAGAGGACGTCCCAAGGCGGCGAGGATCTGATCCTCTTGCTTCTGAAGATCAAAGAGACGTCTCTGATTAACCCTGCGTTCCTCGTGCGTTATGCGCTTATTCTGTAGTCGAGCCTGATAGTAGTTTATGTACTGCTTTAGATCTCTAAGCTCTTGCTCTGGATCGAGAATCAAATCCTTTATCGTTTCCGTAGGATCTGGAGACTCTTCTGCTATCTGAATGGTAAGGTCACGAGCTTGATCTGTAGCTTCAGCTTCAGCGGCCGAAGAAGTATCTATGATCTCCTTCTCCACCGCAGCTTGCACCTCTGGGTTACCAGCTGCTTTAGCTTTATTGCGCTTAAACCACATCTTAGAGAGCTTGCGACCAGCGGGCGTAGCCAGCATACCCACACCCTGCCACATAGCCAGGTTGGAACCGAAGTCCTCGATGTTGCCACTGCGTAGCGTCTCGAAGGTGGAGGCTACCACTGCCTCTGGTGCCGCAGATCCTGCATAGAAAGCACCACGCCCCAGTGCTTTCGATGTGCCGGAATAACCCATCTTCTCTACGACCTTCTGCATCGCTGGCTTACCAAGATGCTTGGCACCTTGTCGAAACAACAAGCCACCTGTTAAAGCACCACCCACCACATTACCCAATAGACCTGTAGGAGATTCACCACCTACGATAGGTATTTCCTCGGGCATCCTATAGGCTGTATCACCCCACTCAGGGTCGACGAGACCGTAGCTTGCCCCCTCGATTCCACCTCCAATGAGGGAGCCCACCTCACCACCAAGACTCCAAGGCACTTCTAATCCATCAACATTTATCCCCGCCTCTCCCCAAATCCTAATCATATCACGAGCACCTTTGGGATTAGCGTTGATTGTCTGCTGAAAAAGATCTAGTTGTTCGTTACTTAAACTTATAGCCATTAGAATCTCCGCGGCACATTCTTAGCTGTCCAGCCTTCTTGAGTTGCTATAGCACCAGCTAATTCTCCTAGTGAGATATCACTAATCTTTACGTCTGGTGATACGCCAAGTATTGTTGCTACACTATCTGCCCATGTTGGGTCAGTAGCGTACCTTTGGTTCCCATATGTTCCAGGGTTAAGTCCTTCCCCTAAGACTCGTAGTGTCGCACCTTGTGGAACCCACGTCTTATTTGCCTTAGATCTTCCTGCTAACTTTCTAGATAAGTCCTCGAGAAATGCTTTCCATCCCATCTCTGCACTCTCGAATATGAGGTGCCCATGTCTGTCTCTCATGGGTTCACCCTTGGCATCTTTCTTAGCATACTTATTAGCTACACCACCGGGCTTATACTTTATATTGCCGGGGTTAAGGTTTTTTTGTGTTAGATTTTTGCCCGTATAATCGATACCCATAGGTTTCTCTTTTATTAATCCAGAAACATATAGTGACATCACATCATCAGGTATCGAAGGACTACTTACCTTTTCTTGGTTTTTTTTTTTTGAATCCCCACTCTGATCTTTTTGATCTTGCGGTTCCATTGCCCATTCATCTATTACCTGATCAAACTCCTCCTCACTCATTTCAGGTAAACCCTCTCCCGTTTGCACCGCAGTTGATTTATCTGTCTTCACAGGCTTATCCGATGGCTCAGTCTCTAAGTCAACCTCACCTTCGTATGTACCCTCCTTTTTCTCTTCTAGAGTTGTAGCAAGTCCTTTGCCACCTTGAAGCGCATGAATCGGACCGACGGCTCCAAACATGGTGATCATTGCTGTTTTATACTGCTCAGCAAGATCACTATCTCCCCTGTCCTCTTTAAGACGAAGATACAGATCCCCATAGTTCATCATAGCATCCATTAAGTAACCACCAGGATTAGTCTTTGGATCGAACTGGGGAAGATGCTGAATATTAAACTTACCGCTTGGATCGAATTCTAGAATAACCATTCGTCCATCTTTAAGTTCCATAAGAGACATACCACTACGTCCCACTTCTAGCTTCTTAGCTGTTAATCCTAATCTTTCAAGCTCCTGACGAACTGAAGCCATCTCCTGATCATTCTCCAAGGAGAACTTTAGTCCATCTCCTTCCAGCGTTGCTTTTCGGATCGCTTGTTTATCCAGTGCCAAAGCATTTTGATATTGGCGATCCAAATATTCAAGTTGCTTCTCTGTCCGCTCTACCTCTAACTTCGTTAGTTCATGCTGTTGCTGTGCTGTTTTACCTGCCCACTGTTTGCTTTTAGCTTCCCAATAAGCATTTTGAGTACCCCATAATTCTTCAAGCCCCTGCTTCCAATCACGAGCGCGATCTTCATCTTTATATTTATCAATAACATACTGATCAAAGCGCTCTTCATGGCCAAGCTGTTTAGTTTGCCTTCCAGTAGTAGCAAGCTCTGGGTGTATCTCTGGGTCCGGCGTATAGGTAGGCTGGATGATCTGCGGCAAGCGCTGCCGCGTATCAAACGACTCAGCACGACCATGCCGCAAGCGGTCCATGAAGCTGGCACCGGGACCAGGTGCAGCATGCGGTGAAGGTGCAGCAGTGACACCACCCCCTGTAGAGGTGAAGCCCTTAGCGAGCATATCACGCTGTTGCTGGGCCATCTCCTGCTGTTGCTTTTGCACCATCAATGCTTCGGCCGCCCG
>CAYFGZ010000079.1:0-15732 GCA_964342575.1 uncultured Nisaea sp.
TAGTTGGAAGATCAGCGCTTGGAGAACTGGTAGCTACGTCGAGCCTTTGCCCGTCCATATTTTTTTCGCTCTACAACACGAGGGTCTCTGGTCAAAAACCCTCCCTTCTTTAGTACGGCCCGAAGTGCAGGTTCGTAATAAGTTAGTGCCTTAGATATTCCATGACGGACCGCTCCAGCCTGCCCTGATAAACCTCCCCCGGTGACGGTACAAATAACGTCATAGGAGTCGACTCGTTCCGATACGTCAAATGGTTGCGCTATAATCATACGCAGCACTGGTCGCGCGAAGTATGTTTCTAAATCCCGACCGTTTACAGTTATTTTTCCAGGCCCGGGCTTTAGCCAAACCCTCGCTATCGCATTTTTACGCTTTCCGGTAGCGTATGCCCTACCTTCAGCATCTATAATCGGTTCTTTCGGTGTTACATCAGAAGGTTCATCCTGAAGGACACTCAGGGCTTCCATGCCACTACCTGACTTTTCTCCTAGCGGGTCGGGGCTCTGCTGTGTTCCCGAGTCAACACCAGATTCCGCGACTACCTCTTCCTCTTCCGCCATGTTTACCTCTTATTCTTCGAATTCATTGCAGCTATGTCCAGCACCTCTGGTTTCTGGGCTTCATGAGGATGTTCCTCACCGCCGTAAACCTTGAGATTTCCCATCTGCTTCCGTCCTAGAGGACCGCGAGCAATCATTCGCTGAACAGCTTTTTGAATAACACGTTCTGGATACTCCCCATCAAGAATTTTGTCGGCAGTTATTGATTTGATTCCCCCTGGATAGCCGGTGTGCCGGAAATATGTCTTTGAACTTCGTTTCACACCTGTCAATTTAACTTTGTTCGCATTAACGATAATAATATTATCGCCGCAATCCATATTTGGGGTAAAAGTAGTTTTATGCTTACCTCGCAAATACCTAGCAACAATAGCTGCTAACCGCCCCAGAACCAATCCATTCGCATCGATCAACCACCACTTTTTTTCAATTTCACTTGGTTTTGCCGAGTAAGTTTTCATTAAAATTACCTTGAAACGATGTTTGATGAATAAATCCAGGTTTTCATCCAAGTCGCGTGTTTAATATACTTAATTGCGCCTGGTCAAGCGAAAATAGCTATATAAAAACAAATACTTCTATATATGGTAATATAATACCCCTATTTGGTTAAGCTGTCGAAACTGTTTCCTATACCGCGCCTATTACTTGCAATTAGTTATTACTAAAGTTTTATCTAGCTTCAGCTTCTTGGGATTGAATAATTGCAAACCACATCGTCCAACTCACCCACTGAGAAGATCGACACTTCTCCATACGCCAATTTTCGACCCAACTGTATCAAGCGGCCGTCACCTATCAGATCTACCGCCCCGGTTTTCTTAGAAAGTTAGCATTTAGGCTCGTTGTTACTGCTCCTCGAACAATCCAAATTTTAGAGAGTGCACACGCCAATATGACAATATGGGCTAAGGCCATCATTGTGGGGTCGCTAGCAGTGGCTCTCGACCTTAAGGAATTTTCGTCAAACGGCACAACCTCGCCCTCACAAAGCTGCTCTCTAGAGCCTCGTATACAACCCCCATTTCTGCAACCGAAGGAAACTCTTCGGTCACTAGGGTTGTCATCTCCGCTACTGAAACTAAACTTAACAAAATATCCGCACCTTTTGGGTCTGCTTACAACAAGTTGTTCTATATATTAATAACGCACTGACTATCAAAAAAGCCCTTTTGACTATTTATCCGAGCAAATATTCTTTAAATTGGGGAGCGGCAATATCAATCAACGCCTTCTTTCTTTCCACTAGATTCTTGCCTCTAAGATCGGCAAAACCATGTTCCGTAACTATAACATCTACGTCACTCCTCGGTGTTGTGACGGGGCCCGAGAGAGATTTTACAATTCTGCTAATCTCGCCACCCCGAGCCACGCTGGGAAGAGCTATGATAGCGTGTCCTCCAACTGACCGGTGCGCAGCCCTCACCAAATCTGGCTGTCCTCCTATGGCGCTGATGGTCTTACCGAATATGCACTCAGCCCCTACCTGTCCAGTTAAATCAACTTCCAAAGCCGAATTGATACTAACCAGTCTTTCCAGTCTATAAAGATCCCCCGAATGCGTATGCCAAGAAGGCCTTAATTTAACCGCTTTATTCCATCGAACAAAATCATACAGTTTGTTGTGTCCAAGGAATACGGCAGCTGAGGATATTCCCTTATCAAAGGGTTTTAGATTATTTGTAATAACCCCAGTTTCCATTAAGTCTACGAGAAAATTACCGGCCATACCGCTATGAAACCCCAAATGACGGCGATCCCTTATACCCATAGCGACCGCCTCTGGTATAGATCCCATGCCTATCTGCAATACCGATCCGTCTTCTATATACCTGGCCGCGTTAGCAGCTATCTTTTTATCGATTTCTGTTATCCTGCTGGCAGCAACCTTTAAAGGTGGACGTGAAGTCTCTATCAAAGTCGTAAATTTTTCAATGTCAGGAATACCCTCTGAGTACATCCAAGGCACCTGATGATTAACTTCACCAATAACTACTCGAGCCTTATTTATTGCGCCTCTAATATAGTCGTTTACTAATCCAAAACCATATTTTCCATTCGGCCCAGGTGGGGATAGAAGAACCAAAGCCACGTCACAGCGTAAAGTTTCGTCATTAATATATTGAGTAATTTGGCCATAGTTAACGGGAGTTACATTCAGTACTCCCGAGTCCATTAGAGCTCGCGAATTTCCCATGGGACCAAAACTATCAAAATTAATTTGATCTGCATGCTCAGGATTGAAACTATCTGATAAGCTCAAACCTAAAAAAATATTTACTGGACCTAATTGTGACCTCTGCGAAACCAGTTTTTCTGTTAGCGTAACCGGCTCACCACTCGCTTGGCCACAAATAATGTTATCACCCGGCCGTATTAAGTGGGATAGATCAAGATCTTCCTGCTTTACAAATTTGGAGTGCTGCAAGATTGGGCCTCATGTAACAAGTACTATTTTGCCTGCGTAAGACCTCGACAAGAGCGCATTCATCGCATCTGCAGTTTCAGCCAAAGGAAAAGTCTTCCCTATAAGAGGGTTAACTCGACCTAGGCAATAAAGGTCCGCAGCATCCTGAACAAAACTAGCTCCGTAGGCTGGATCGCGTTCTGTCTGTTCACCATAAACGACACCTATTATGGAAATATTTTTCACAAGAATTAGATTGGCAGGAACCTGCTGAATTCTCCCCGATGCAAACCCAATCACTAGCATCCGAGCCTCCCAATTTACGGCCCGAAGAGCCTGATCGAATGCATCACCGCCGACGGCATCGTAAACAATATCTACCCCGGCACCGTTAGTCATCTCTCTAACCTTATCTCTTATACTTTCAGTCTTATAATCGATCACCAAATCGGCTCCATGCTCCAGCGCCACCTTGCACTTCTTACTACCACCAGCAGCAGCTATTACTTTTGCTCCCATTTGTTTTCCCAATTCAACCGCGGTTAAGCCAACACCACCAGCGGCACCCAATACCAATAACGTTTCTCCCGCTTTCAACTGCCCCCTATGCTTTAGAGCAAAGTTGGATGTTCCATAAACTGTGGGAAAGCCGGCAGCAGTAACATCATCCATTTCATCCGGTACCGGTACCAACCAGTCGCTATCAACCACTGTCTCTTCCGCAAAGGCTCCACCTCCTCTCATAAATGCCATAACACGTTGACCAACCTTGAGAGGACGACTTACTTTTGCACCTATCTCCAAAATTTCTCCCGCCACTTCCATTCCAGGAATGAAAGGAGGCTCCAATTTCGATTGGTATTTGCCGGCGACCTGGAGCGTGTCAGCGAAGTTCAATCCTGCTGCGCGCACACGCACGCGCACATCTCGAGGCCCTGGAGACGGGACATCCGTATCTGTTAAGACTAGATTCTCCACACCTCCCAGCTTAGTACAAAAAACTGCCTTCATTAAGTTTCACTACCTTTCCATAACCGTCAATCATGAGGAAAATTTCTCACCCAATTTAGCATTTAACTACAATAACTGCCTTGCGGAATTCAGAGTTAAATGCTCCTTATCTAGTCTCTGATGAAAGGATTAAAGCAATGCGAATTCTACTGGAGCGCCACAGTGACAATATAGCGATCATCAAACTTGACAATCAATCTAAAATGAATGCCATAACAAGGTCGATGATGGAGGATCTAGGGCGCCTGTGGGATGAGCTTGAAGCAGACGATACTCGTTGTATAATTATCACAGGCGCGGGCCAGCGAGCTTTTTGTGTAGGCGCCGATATATCTGGTGACTTAACGGCAAGCCCGGAGAAAGCCAAAACGATAAACCGTTCACTTCTTAAAACGGACACCTACAGCAAACCAATAATTGCTGCTATTAACGGGGATTGTGTCGGAGGCGGGTTGGAATTGGTTTTGGCGAGTGACATTCGGGGCAGCGTCGAAAATGCTCGTTTTGGGCTCCCAGAAGTAAAATGGTCGATCTATCCATTTGGAGGTGGTACTGTGAAATTGATCCAACAGATTGGTTATGTCCATGCTATGGACCTACTTCTCACGGGCAGACTTATTTCTTCTGCGGAAGCCAAAGCCATAGGGTTGGTCAACATAACATTGAATGCTGATAAATTGATGGATTGGGCGCTCGATGTAGCAAATACAATCACACGTAATAGTCCATCGGCAGTACAAGCTGTAAAAACACAGGTTAGTTCCACAATTGCAGACCACGCCCTTTCTCGAGAAAGTCTGGATCAGGAACTAGGAGACCGAGTTCGGACACATCCAGACTTCGAGGAAGGTGTATCAGCCTTTCTGGAAAAGCGAAAACCGAGCTATTAAGAAGTCGATCATGCAGAAAACTGAAAAACCACAGAGCGACACTATAGGCAATTTGCTTGATGAGCTTGCAGCTCGATATGGAGAGCACGAAGCCGTTATTTGGGATAATAACCGCCTCAACTATCGGAGTTTAAAAATTCAAGCCGATGTGTTTGCCATGTCGTTACTTGCATTTGGGATCAAGCCAGGTGACCACATAGCACTGCTATCATCTAACCGAACGGAATGGCTGATAGCCGCCTTTGCTATCGCCAAAGTGGGTGGAGTAACAGTCGCAGTAAGTACATTTTCAACCGAGCGCGAACTGGCTTGGATACTAAACCATAGCAGGGCAAATTGTGTAATAACGGTGTCATCCGTTCGGAAACAAAATTTTATAGCTCTTCTTAAAAAATTGTGCCCTGAAATCGAAATGTCAGTTCCCGGATTACTCGATTGCAGTTCACTGCCTTATCTTAAAACAATAATATCTATAGATGACCCGAGTCACGGCGCAGTCATAAATTGGCAGGATTTCATTTTGCGCTCAACAAAGGTCAAACCCAAAGAACTTTCCAACAGACAAAAGAAGGTTACCAAAGACGATATTTGCTACATTCTATATACATCAGGATCAACCGCAGAACCGAAAGGTGTTATGTTGGCTCACGGCAATGTTATTGCCAACGGCTTCGACATTGGAGAACGCCAAAACCTTCACCCCGGAGACCGGCTTTGGTTCTCGGTCCCCCTATTTTGGTCATTCGGTTCTGCAAATGCTCTGCCTGCCATCATTACACATGGAGGATGTGCTGTTCTGCAGGAAACTTTTGAGCCGGGCGAAGCACTAAACCTAATAGAAAAGGAACAGTGCACAGTTTTTTATGGAATGGTAAATATGGTCCGTGCAATGCGCGAACACCCGTTGTGGTCGCCAAAAAAAGTAAAGTCTATGCGGACTGGACTTACAATCGGTCTGCCCGAAGATATACAGATGATGATAGATACGCTGGGTGCCAAAGAACTGTGTAACGTCTACGGTTCCACCGAGACATATGGTAACGCTGCGGTATGCAACTCAAATGATAGCCTGGAATTGCGATTACAGAGCCAAGGCCTGCCCCTTCCGGGAATGCGTATCCGGGTTATCGATATTGAAACTAGACAACCCTTAGCGGCAGGGAACTTAGGTGAACTTGCAGTCGCTGGATATGTTACACCTGGATATTTTCGCAGCCCGGAATTAACTGAAAGTTCTTTTGACTCTGAAGGTTATTTCTTGACCGGAGATCTCGGTATAGTGGGAAGAGACGGCAGGATATATTTTAAAGGCCGCTTGAAAGAGATGATTAAAATAGGAGGAATAAATGTCTCACCGTTAGAAGTTGAAGAGGTACTCATTCAACATCCCTGCATCCAACAAGCTTTTGTTTTTGGACTTTCCGACGATATCAGAGACGAAAAAATAGTAGCCGTAATCGAGCCCAAGGAAGGCACGAAAATTGATATCGATAGCCTGACTGCATATTGTAGAAAAGAACTAGCACCCTATAAGGTACCGGCGTATTTTTGCGAAAAATCAAACGAAGATTTACCTCGGACAGCGACCGGCAAGATAAACAAGCCCGAGCTAAAGCGTCAGCTCGAAAAGGAACACAATGATCACAAAGGCCGTTCAGACCAAATAGAAGTTCAAGTCTTAAATAGCTCTTCGCCAATTCCGTATGAAACATCATCAAAAGAAGAGTAGTTCAGCAAATAAAGTTTGGAATACAGCCCTTTATTATTCATTAAATCTTCATGAGTTCCTTCTTCTACAATTTCTCCCTCCTGCAAAACGATTATCCGGTCACATCCGCGTATAGTTGCCAATCGGTGCGCTATGACAAGCCCAGTTCTGCCCTCTAGAAGCGTTTTTAAAGCCATTTGTATCTCCAGTTCCGTATAACTATCAATGCTGGCTGTTGCCTCATCGAGTATGAGGATCTTCGCGTCAGCAACCAACGCTCTCGCAAAACTGATAAGCTGTCGTTGGCCCAAGGACAGATTAGCTCCCCGTTGATCCAAAACTGTATGGTAACCTTGCGGTAAAGTTGATATAAAATCATGGGCACCGACAGCTTTACAGGCCCTAATTACCTGCTCAAGTTCAGTATCTTCAGAACGATATCTAATATTTTCAAATATTGTTCCGGTGAAAAGAAACGGTTCCTGCAATACCATTGCTACATGATCGCCAAGAGACTGCTGCGTAATGTCCCTAACGTCATTTCCTCCGACAAAAACTCCCCCTTTCCAAACATCATAAAAACGATGAATAAGGGCCGTAATACTGGTCTTTCCAGATCCAGTCGGACCAATAAGCGCAACAGTTTCTCCTGGGTTTACCTTAAAGCTAATGTTCCTCAAAACAGGCTGCTCTGTTTGGTATCCAAAAGTAACGTTACTGAATTCTATTGTCCCATCACAGTCTGTCATGTTCACAGCATCTACTTTATCTTTAACTAGAATGGGAACATCCAATACCTCCAAAATTCGCTGTCCCGAAACCATAGCGCGCTGCATAAAACTATACTGCAATGTAAGTGATCTTATTGGGTCAAAGAACCTCTGGACATAGAATATAAATGCAACCATGACCCCAAGGTCAAGATTCGAATTCAACACCTGCTTACCGCCAAATACGATTACTATGGCCATCGCCGTTCCGGTGAGTGTGTCAACAATTGGGATGTTAATTTGGGCAAACTTGGCGGCTCTTAAATGTGCTACCAAATTTTGTTTAGCCCTATCGTGATATAGAACTGAATTTACCTGCTCCCTAACCATACCTTGAACCGTACGAACACCATGAATTGCCTCCGCCAAGGCACCATTGGCTATTGAATTCGCTTCCCGCGCTCGAATAAAAGCCTCTCTTGCCCGCGGCAACCAAATGAATCTAACTATAAAAAGAATGGGAACTATACAAAGCGTGAGAAGCGCCAGGTTCAAATCTAGTAATAACAATACCGTGACAATTCCTATTAGCAAGACCAGATCACCTACAGCAAAGACAGATGTCTCGAGAAACTCCTGAAGGGCATTAACATCTCCCTGCAACCGAGACATCAACCGTCCCACTTCTGTCCGATCCATAAATGATAATGAAACTCTCTGCAGATGGGCAAACATATCCCGCCGAAGCTTAACGAGTATTCGCTCAGCTATTCTTCCAACAGTATTTTCCTGTATAAAGCTGGCGGCGTAATTTAAAACTACCACAAGGCCAAAGAGTATAGCGCAAAATTCTAATATCCTTTTATTCAGATGTTCTGTAACGAGTGCATTATCTATTGAATATAGGATGACCAGGGGCAGAGTAATTTGCGTCCCCGTAAATATTAATACGGCTACAATTGAAATTATTAGAGATATTCGATATGGCCTGCAATAGGACAGAAATCGTCTGATTACCCGACCATCAAAAGCTCGGCCAAACATTTCCTCATCTTGGCTGACTTGGGAACCGACTACCGCCTTCGGAGGGCGTTTATCATCAACTATTGACATTATTATCTTTGCTTCTAGGACCAGCGGGAACACCGTGATCTAGACCTGGTTGAGACTGAAGTTTATGCAGTTCCTGGTAACGCCCTCCCAACGCCATAAGAGTTTTATGAGTGCCACGCTCCACGACTTTGCCTTTATCGATAAATAAAATCTCGTCTGCATGCATTAACGAGCTCAACCTATGAGAAATAATGATCGTTGCCCGTTTGGAATTGTCCTTTTGCAAAGATGCTCGGATTCTCTGCTCCGTTGCCGCATCAACTGAAGCTGTTGAATCATCAAATACGAGTACACCGGGCTGCAACATTAATCCACGAGCAATTGAGAGCCTCTGACGCTGACCACCAGATAACGAGACACCTCGTTCTCCTATTAGAGTCCCGTAGCCTAGTGGCAACTGGGTTACATAATCATGTAGTTGAGCAGAACGATTTGCGGCTGTAATTCGACGGTCATCTGACCACGGGTCGCCATAGGCGATATTATTCTCTATTGAGGCGGTAAACAAAAAGGAGTCCTGCTGAACCACAGATACAAATTGTCTAAGGGATGCAAGCGTTACATCACGTATATCTTGACCATCGATAGATATGTAACCATTTACTACATCATAAAATCTGGGTATTAGGTGAGCTATAGTTGATTTCCCAGATCCTGGAGGCCCAACAATTCCAAGGGTTTCGCCCGGGCCTAACGAAAAATTGATTTCCGACAATATACGACTATCGTTGCTTTCCCTTGCAAAACTAAAATCTACATTTTCAAATTTTAAAATACCTTTGCTAACAACTAACTCAGACGCGTTGGGTTTCTCCAAAATTCTGGGTTGGCGATCTATTACTTCAAATAATCTTGCTCCACAGGTAGACGCTCTGGCAAACGAATTTACTAGCATGCCAATTTGCCTTACGGGCATCTGTAATATCGTCATAAAAGCTAGAAACTCGGCTAAACGACCAACACTGATTTGACCATCAATTACCTTCAACCCACCTATCCATAGAACTAGCGTCATAGCGACAAAAAAAGCAAAGCTCATAATTGTTGTGCTGCTAACCCGGACCCTCACTCTTGTAAGTGCGACTTTCAATGCTTCAACTGAAGCTTTATCAAATAACCGAAGTTCATGAGTTTGTCCTGTAAATGCTCTGACAACTCGAATTCCAGTGAGATTTTCCTCCATTAATCGGGTAATTACCCCTAAACGCTCTTGCATTAAAAGCCACATCCACCGCAATTTTAGTCTGGCAATAGCGGAGCGCCACCCGACGAAAGGGACAAAAGATAGTGCCAATAATGTTAGAGTTAAATCCGTCTTGAGCATCAAAATTGTCGCACCGCCAATTAGAATAATTAACATCACTAGGCGAACTACTCCGGTACTAATAAACATTCGAACGCCTTCTAGATCCAACATTCCACGGGTTATTAGATCTCCGGTATGGACTTTATCATGAAACCCAAAAGAAAGACTTTGTACTTTTTCGTAAAATGCGAGCCGTAATTCATAGCCAATACAATGCCCAATAGCCTCGCCTTGATAATTCTGGAGCATTGTGAATAAGCCACGTAAGACGCTAAAAAATATGATCATAAACGCAGTAGACCAGAGAGCCGATTCCGCGTTTTCAGCACTTTCAATACCGGTCACTAGCAGGCCTTGAGCATAGTCTACCGCATCGCCCACGTAACGCGGTATAAACAGCTGAAAAATCGACGCGGCTACCGTAGCAGCCAATGCAACGCTAATTCGGCCCGTGTGAGCAAACCCCATCCTGCCTATTCTCAATAACAACTTGACTTCTAATTTCTTTCCGTACTCAAACTGCTGCGCGCGCGGCGTTTGGCTCAATCCTTCCTCAACTACAGGAGCTCGAACATCTATATCAGCAGAAGTCACTCACTAAACTTTCTGGTTAGAAAACATTACTAGAATTGACAACCCTCACATGGGATATTTCGCCATTTTCGCAGTATTAATACAAATAAAAGCGAATTGAGTAATATTGGATACAATTTAGGAAACAGCCTAACTATAGCTTTTGGACATACCATCGGCTGGGTCCGCAAACGCTGAGTAAGGGGGGTAAGGATAACGAAGACCATTTTTAGACAAATGCTTCATCCCTTCTACACCTTTCACAAATTCATCGGGAGGGCAGGCCATAAGAAGCTCGTCATCAGCTACGCCCCCGTACCGCCGTTCCGCATAACAGGGCAACGCAAGACTAGTTTCCCGAGTAGACAGTGCTCGTCCCCAACTGTCAGCGCAGGCGCTCTCACCAGTCAATGTAAAATCGTATCTCTTGTAGTTATGATACTGTAGACCATTGATAAATAGTATCATCTGGCCTGGAGAAGCATAAAATAAACAAATATCGGGTGGATCCAATCTCCCACTTCTCAACGGTGATGCCGCTAGACCAGAATATCTACCGCTTTCTACTCTGGGCATCTGAGCTTGATGATCAGCCGCCGCCTTCTGATTGCCGAACCAAACGCCTGTCATTTTTTCGCCCGAACCCAAATCTTCCGGTACGACTTCTAGCCCTATATTTGCTCCACAGCTTGATCCCGGTCGCAGGTTATTCTGAACAATTCCAAGGGTAAAACCAGCGGTTCTCACTTGAGTCACTAGCTGACAGGTAGTAAAAAATTTACCATCGGAGGGAGTTCGAAGCCCCTTAATAGCCAGCATGTCTTCTGCTTTTTCAAAGAGTTTCATTCCGAAAGGGAAAGTACGCAACTTAATGAGTTCCACAAGTTCTGCCGCGGACTTCTTAATCAATTCTGCATCCGGCACGACTTCCCCCGATAGCAGTGCCTCATCCAATTTTTCAGACATTAAAGTTCCCCTGTCTACGTAAAAAAAATGCTACGAATCCTCTAAAATCATCTCCGACGCCTTTTCGGCAATCATGATCGTCGGTGCGTTTGTATTTCCAGTTGTAACGGTAGGCATGACTGAGGCATCGACAACTCTTAAATTTTCTATACCGTGCACTTTTAGTCTCGAATCCACAACTGCCATCGGATCTTCCCCCATCCGACAAGTGCTTACAGGGTGATAGATAATACCTCCCTCTTCCCGTGAAAAGTCGGTAAGTTCATCTTTCGTCTGCAGTTCAGAACCTGGAACCGTTTCACAAACACTATATTGCTCCAATGCCGGTTGGGAAAATATTTCCCGCGTTTGTCGAATACCTTCTAGCATGACCCTTACATCGTCTGGATCTGATAAATAGTTAGGACGTATTAAAGGTGGCTCTAGTGGGTCGGCAGACCTTGCCATAATTGTCCCGCGACTTGATGGACGGACTGGGCATACAACGACTGTCATACCCCCCTGCTTTTCAAGCGTACCGTGTGTGCGTCCAGAATGACTAGCATAGCTAGCCGGAGTAAACAGTAGCTGGATATCAGGACTGGCGAGCCCCTCCCTACTTCGTGAGAAAACCATCGCACTGGTAATGCCAAAGGTCAAAGCACCAGTTCCGGTGAATGCCCAAGCACCAATTTCCCTCAGCAGTCTGACACCTCGGCTAAGTTCGTTAATTGACAGTGCATTTTTAACCCGATGACTTACACGGGCAACATAATGGTCTTGAAGATTTTCTCCAACTCCGGCTAAATCATGTATGACTTCCACTCCTATGGACTTTAAATGATCTGCAGACCCAATCCCCGAAATTTGCAGAAGGTGGGGAGAATTGACGGCTCCTCCCGAAATGATGACTTCTTTTTCAGCTAGGACCGTTTTTTCTATATCTTTTTGCTTAAATTTGACACCGACGCACTTCTTCCCCTCGAAAATTAGACCCGTCGCAATAGCGTTAGTCTCAATTTCTAGTTTCCGCCGTTTTCTAGCCCTGCTCAAAAATGTTCTAGCGGTAGAACCGCGAAAACGTCCTTTTCTAGTCATCTGTGAATAACCTACACCCTCGGGTTGTAGCCCGTTCAAATCTCCACTCTTTCTATGTCCTGCTTGATGGGCCGCGACGACAAATGCATGCGTCAAGTCCAGAATAGACCTATAATCCTCTACTTCCAAAGGCCCTTCATTTCCTCTAAATTCTGCATCACCACCATTTTTGTAGTTTTCTGATTTTTTAAAGTAAGGTAGTACGTCATTAAACGACCAACCTCGACAACCCATTTGTGCCCAGCCATCGTAATCGGCTGGATTGCCTCGCACGTACAACATCCCGTTTATCGAACTAGAACCTCCAAGCACCCTTCCCCTTGGCCAATGAATACTCCTATTTCCAGACGACGCTTCTGGTTCCGATGAATAATTCCAATTTACTTTGGGATTTGCGATAAGATGCAAAATCCCTGCTGGGATATGTATCATTGGATGTAAATCCTTGGGTCCCGCCTCAAGCAATAAAGTTCTAGCTCCCCGCTCGCTGAGGCGATCTGCAAGCACGCAACCCGCAGAACCAGCACCAACTATTATATAATCGGCATGTGTCTCCATAATTTCGTTAACTCTCAAAATCGTTTCATGATTGTTTCCGAAAAGCGTTCAATCGAGTCGATGGTGGCATTTATACTGTCTGTTTTGGCTAGTTGAAACATGAATATTTCCACGCCAGCTTCATGAAGTGTCCCAACATCGTCTAAAATAGCCTCCGTACCTCCCGTCATTATATGTCGTTCGCCGTCCTGGAGTGTTTTCCGGTCCAAAACCTCGTAATCCCAATTACTCCAAAACCCAAGATCTATACTGTCTGGATCTCGGCTCTGCTGTGTCGCCATCTGCCTTAAAGATAATAAACCACTTAAATATTTGGAAGCTGTGTTAAGAGGAAAGTTAGGATTTGCACCAATTGGGAACCAACCATCGCCTAATCCAATAACCCGACGCTTGGCCGCCTGACTTTCCCCTCCAATCCATAGCGGGGGATGGGGTTTTTGGATTGGTTTGGGTTCAAACTTGATATCGCTGAAACTGTTATAATTCCCCTTATAATATGGATTATCCTTGGTCCATAATTCTTTGAAAATACTTAAATATTCGTCTGTCACGCGGCCTCGCTCTTTGAAAGGTTCTGTGCCAATGGCCAAAAACTCTTCCTCCATCCAACCAGCGCCACACCCGATCGTAACGCGGCCATTTGAAAGCACATCAATTGTAGCTATCGTTTTTGCTGCGTGAACTGGGTTCCGATGCGGTACCACCAGCACAGAAGATAAAATTCTAATTTTACTGGTTACTCCTGCTATATACGACATCAATGTTAACTGTTCTAAACATTCTCCATCCGATGGAAAGGGTGGTTCTCCCGTATCTGAATACGGATAAACCGGCTCAATCATGTGAGGTATAACTATATGATCTGCGACGGACACATACCCCAATCCCACTTTTTCCGCCACTCCAAGAACATCCTTTATCGCACTTGGTTGGGCCACCGGCCCTCTAGTTGGCATTCCAAATCCAAAAATCATACGTTTTGCCCTCCCCCGTCGTCTGTAGCCAAAGATACACTAACCATTTTTAAACATGGACATTATTTCAGTCCCAAACCATTCCATTTGCTCTAGAGTTTCAGTCAAATCAGGTCGCTGAAATATAAAAATTAACGTCCCCACGCCATTTTCGCTAAACTTTGATATGTCATCAGCAATAGAGGATGGCGATCCTGTAAGAATTTGACGCTCCCCATCCGGCCGGATGACTTCTTCAGAAGAAACGCCATTTGTATAGAAGAAGCCTATATCTAGATCTTCAAAGTCCCGCCCCTCATCGTCACAAACAGCCTTTAAAGTGTCTACCCTACCTTTTAAACTTGAGGGATCTTTAATGATAAATTTGGGGTTGTTCGCTGCTGGGAACCATCCATCCCCAAGTTTGGCCACACGCCGGAGTGCTGCTTTACTTTCCCCGCCTATCCAGATAGGTGGATGAGGTTTTTGTACCGGTTTGGGCTTGAAATAAATATCCGAAAACTGTGAATAATTTCCATCATAGCTGGGTTTTTCATTAGTCCACAACTCCTTGAATATTTCTAAATATTCATCCGTTACTTTCCCTCTTTCCTTAAATGGCGGAACACCAATTGCCTCCATTTCTTCCGCCATCCAGCCCGCTCCACAACCAAGGATCACGCGCCCTTCGGATAATACATCCGCTGTAGCAATTATCTTGGCCGTTAGGACTGGTTCCCTGTATGGAACAACCATTACCGACGTAAGAATGCGAAGACAATTCGTTTTTCCAGCGATAAAGGCCAAAGCTGTCAATTGATCGTGGCATTCTACTACCGAAGCCCCAGGCCAAATTCCGTCCTCGGTATAGGGATAAGTACTCTGTATTCCATTTGGAACAATAATATGGTCATTGGGCGCAATTATATCAAACGCCTGATCTTCGCCCATTTTTGCAATTGCAGTTAGACCATCTCCCGATGCTGCTGATCCTCGCAGCATAACCTGAAATCCAAATTTCATAACGCTCACCTAATCTTGATTATCGCATATAAAAATTTATTCACCTCTCCAAAAGTTGGTCAGACCTGCCGAGAACCTGCTCAATAACCTGCTCTGTTTGGTCATGCATTTCGGAGTCACCTGACCCTATAGGTCTCAATATAAATTTTGAAATACCATGGTCAATATAGGCCTGAATACGTTCTAAAATATCGTCCCCTTTGCCTACCACCAAACCTCTGCTTGCGTCTTTACCCGTCCGTTTTTCAAAGTCTGCCGCCATTTTCATTACGGGCTCCTCATTCCAGTCGCCAAACCGAACCCCAAAGGCGGCACTAAAATGATCTTTATCCATTGGCCGTTTATTTCTTTTAGCCGACTCCATAATTTTTTCTACAATAATACCTGCCTCTTCAGGTGTATCAAAAGCAGCTTGCCAACCAGTCCCGTATTTACCAGATCTCTCTATGGCTGCTTCCGAGCTACCCCCAATCCATATGGGAAGTGGCTTTTGGACAGGGATTGGCGATATGCAAGCATTATCATATTGGAAGTGCTTTCCCATGTAAGTCACGTCTTCTCCTAGCCAAAGCCGTGTCATAATTTCCAGAGCTTCGTTCATCCTCTGACCACGGGCCTTTGTCGCCGTACCCGATGCCACCCAATCACGAGAGCGATTACTTCCTAAACCAAAAGCAGGTAAAAGCCGACCATCCGACAGGTAGTCTATAGTGGCACATTGCTTTGCAGTCATGAGTGGGTCCCTTAACCCGAGTGAAGCTACATTCATACCGAATTTAATTTTTTTTGTCGCACCAGCTAGTCCAGCCATAACAGTCAAGCACTCTAGAAACGGCTCTTTTGAAACCAGACGATCTGTCTGCCACAAAGAATCAAC
>CAYFGZ010000080.1:0-15629 GCA_964342575.1 uncultured Nisaea sp.
GTCTGGGCCGTGTCTCAGTCCCAGTGTGGCTGATCATCCTCTCAGACCAGCTACCGATCGAAGCCTTGGTGCGCCATTACCACACCAACAAGCTAATCGGACGCGGGCCCCTCCCAAGGCGATAAATCTTTCCCCCTCAGGGCTTATCCGGTATTAGCGGCCGTTTCCAGCCGTTATTCCGAACCTCAGGGCAGGTTCCCACGCGTTACTCACCCGTGCGCCACTTTCCACTATCCGAAGATAGCTTCACGTTCGACTTGCATGTGTTAGGCATGCCGCCAGCGTTCGTTCTGAGCCAGGATCAAACTCTCAGGTTGAATTCTCAGCAAACTTCTGCAGGTCGCCAAAGGCTTCCAACACAAACGCTCGCCAAGATCAACAGAGCCCGTCCCGCACATCACAACCAATGTTTATTTAAAAACATAGGTCATTCGTGTATTTAGAACTTTTCAGTCACAAAATCGCAACATCAAAATTCTAAAGCACGCTAGAGATGCACAAAACAGGCTGATACGAAACGCTGTACGCAAAACGCACCGACGCCGCCTGCGCATCCCTTCCGATTGTTTCCACAATATCAAAGAGCTATCCCAACAAAAAAACCGTTCTGCGCCTAATATTTGCGCAAGAAGAACTCACCGCAGGGATTTCCGTCGCCTATAAATTCAACGCGGACGACCGTTATAGACAGCTTTAATTGGATAAGCAAGCGAAACAACCACAAAAACGTAACAAATTTTAATTATTCTCTTCAAATTTTTCTATTCAATTGATCAGTCGCATTTTTGAATTAGTTTTGTTTAAGTATAACAAAACTCATCGCTTGAATTATCTAATTACCAAACAGAGGTTCTTTCGGTATAAACAGCTAAGAATCCACCTATAATTGGACACCTAAAGTAGGCCAAGCGCCCGCAATTCCTCCTGCATTTCAATTGGCATTTCCACCCGACTTTGGGCGGTTAGAGAAAGATCTGGGGGAGAGTCGGCTAATTCCATGTACCTCCATCCCTGAAACGGTCTACATGGCTTCGGTTCTGTTCTAATTATAGAAGAGTCCAAGATTAATCCGCAACGTTTCCTACCCTCAGCATCATTCACCTCCTCTATACGCAAAATCAATTGGCGGGCCCGGATTTGCCTTCGCATAACCCAGAACAAAGAACCATTTTGTATAATTTCAGCCGCCCTTTTAGGTCTATTTCGCGTTATATGAATATTCAGCCTTTCGCCTCCGCGCTTGACCTGTTGTTCGCGTCGAGAGGCTTGAACACGCATTAACTCATCCACAGTATCGATGCCGACACAGAGCTTAACCAAATTAACCATTATCATCCACTCCCAACTGGAAGATACCCCAGAAATTGCCACCAAAGCACAAGCAAAGGGGAGAGAATAATAATGCTTACAAGGCCTATTATGGCGGTTATCTGCAAACCGGCTTTCATGGGAACTCGCGCAAGCTGCATCCCAATAATTATGGGTGGTACTTGGTAAGGTAACCAGACCGTGGAGAAACCTACCACTTGGGTCATCAAAACAGTCTTTAACGGAAGACCCGATGCTACCTGCAAGTCTGGGGCAAGTGGAACCATTATAGCAGGCACGCCAGGCATCGTTGAAAAAAAACTCAACATCATAGCAATACCGCTTAACACAAAGAAGCCTTCTATCGGCTCTTCGGGCGAGAGGTGACTCAACTTGACCATAATCTCGCTAACAAAAGCTCCTAAGCCGCTATCGGAGACAACAGCTCCTATACCTATTATGCCGGCAACATAAAGGAGAGGGGCCACTTGTACTTTTTCTTTAAATATCGAAGCAGAAATAATCCCTATCCGCGGAAATAAGCAAATTATTCCAATTGCTAATGAGATCCATGCAGGAGCGATACCGTGCAGAACGTCTGAAGCCCATAAAAATAGAGCACATATTAGAAAAATAAGGAGACGCTTTTCATCTCTAGTAAAAAATTCATAGTTATTTGCAATTCTCTCATTCAAGATTTTCGACTTTTTTTGTTCCTCAGTTTTTGGTCTAAATATAACGACTATGCATCCCCAAATAACGAAGGCTTTAAGAAACCCCAGGATTGGAAAATGTAATAAAAAGTAGTCAAAGTAGCGAATCGGGAACCCTAAAGCCGTTTCGGCAGCCCCCATCAAAACATTATTTGGCACATTTGCGGGCAATACAGAGGTGGAGCAGAGGTACGCCGTCAATACAGTCGCCATTACCAGACCATTTCTCGGCTCACCTCCTTCTTCATAGCCCAGTTCTCCAGCCAATGAAATAACAACTGGTATTAAAAGTACAACGCGGCTTAGCGTTGACGGCATTAGAAAGATCAGCACACAATTAATGAATACTACAGCGGCAACCACAGTGGCATACTGGCCTCTTCTGATATGTCTCATAATAGACTTTGCTATTCGTCTACCTAACCCTGTTGATTCAACAGCCGCGCCTATAATTAGGCCTCCAAATACTAGCCAAAACGCGCTGGAATTAAATCCAGAAAAAACAATTTCCGGCGTTGATACCGTAAAGACCATAGCTACAAGGAAGAAAATAAGAATTGTTAACTGCTCAGGTATTGCAGCCGTTGCGAGTAATCCGACAGTGACTATTACAACGCCGGCCACAATCGACAAGTGGTTGGGTAATTCAAGAGGCGCAAATGACCCAACAAAAACAGCAGATAAGAGGACCAAAGCTACTAATGCAACACGCAAAGGGGCTGTGCGAAATGGTATTCCATCTAGTAGCCGAAAAAGACCACTATTTCGTATATTCATGCGTCAACCCTCTTCATTTGGGCCGAACTCCAGCAACTCCACGCCTTCCTCTACGAGGTCGCCACAAGCATAATATATACTCCCAATTATTCCCTCAGCCGGGGCCTTTATGGAATGCTCCATCTTCATTGCTTCAAGAACCATTAGGACCTGGCCACCGAGAACGGAATCGCCACTATTGACTTCAACTGAAACTACCTTAGCAGGCATCGGAGCCGTCAGCTTGCGTTCCGTGTTCGAAGTTTCGTTAAATACAATAGACTGATCGACCGATTTAATTGTACAGGTAGCCACTCTAAAGAAAAATGCCACATGTTCAGAGTCGACAAAAAAATTAACTTGGCCAACAAAATCGTCGATCGCCGCTGAAACTGCTCCGTAATTTTCCGAATGCCAATGGATTATGGGATTAAATGATAAATGGGGATAAGGTTCAACAATTTGAACCTTATCCCCCTCAAAACTCAATACCACTTTATGGAAAGTATCTGCATCCAGCAAATCTATCTCATGGCGATTAACATCATTTAAACGCCAGCCAGTCGTCGCCGCCCAGGGAGTAGTGATTTTGTTCAACTTATGAAGCTCATTCTTGTGAGTTCGATAACGGTAATTTGAGATGAGCACTGCAGCTAGTGCCAACACCTCAGGCGATGCCGCACCCAAGTTTTTAGAAAAAACCGACGCATGCTCCTCTAAAAACCCAGTATGCATTCTCGCCGCAGCAAATACTGGATGTTCAACGACGCGCGTTAGCAACAATTGGTTAGACATTAAACCATCAAGTTCCGTTTTCGAGATTGCTGAACTCAATCTTTTGCGCCCATCATCACGATTTTTTCCATGCACTGTCAGTTTTGCTATCATGGGGTCATAGTGTATGGATACGGTGTCCCCACTACGCACCCCAGTATCAACCCGCACCTGTTCAGTGGGAAATTTTAAATGTTTGATAAGTCCCGCCTGAGGATGAAAGTCAATAGGATCCTCAGCATACAATCTTGCCTCGAAGGCATGGCCCGTTTCAGATATCTCATTTTGTTTTAATGGCAAGTTTTCTCCACTTGCAATCCGCAATTGCCATTCCACAAGATCAATGCCGGTGATCAATTCGGTGACCGAGTGCTCAACCTGCAACCGAGTGTTCATTTCTATAAAATAGAAATCTTCACGATTTACTATAAACTCAACAGTCCCCGCTCCAACATAGTTGACAGTTCTCGCCACCTCAATTGCACTCTCCAGCAATCCTTGCCGCACTCTCGGCGACAATTCTGGCGCCGGGGCCTCCTCTATAACTTTTTGGTGCCGCCTTTGGATAGAACAGTCCCTTTCAAATAAGTGGACTACATTACCATGGGTATCAGCAAATATTTGAACTTCGACATGGCGTGGCTCTTGGATGTATTTTTCGATTAGCAACCTGTCATCAGAAAATGCCGTTTGCGCCTCTCTTTTTGCAGAAATGATCGAAGATTCGAAATTGGAAAGCGATTCAACAACGCGCATCCCCCGTCCACCTCCACCCGCACTGGCCTTAAGGAGAACCGGAAAACCAATTTCCTCCGCCTTAGCCGCCAAATAAGAAGTTTCCTGCTTCTCACCATGATAACCTGGAACCAATGGCACATTAGATTTCCGCATCATTTCTTTAGCTAGTGCCTTTGAACCCATCGTCGCAATAGCACTAACAGGCGGGCCAACAAATGCGATACCCGAATTTATACAGTCTTGTGCAAATTTGGGGTTTTCAGAAAGAAAGCCATACCCAGGATGTACCGCATCACACCCGGTTTGTAGGGCCACTCCAATTACTGACTGAATATTCAAGTACGATTCGGAAGACGAAGCACCACCAATTGCTATTGCCTCGTCACACACTTCAACGTGGAGCGCGCCTTTATCGATATCTGAAAAGATGGCCACTGTTCGTATATTCATTTTGCGAGCAGTATGCGCAATCCGACAGGCTATTTCTCCCCTATTAGCAATTAATAACTTTTCAATCATGATCGTTATTTACCATTACAAACACACAACTACGTCCCGTCAGTTTTTAGAAACTCTACTTATAATTCCTGTATATTACTCACAAATAAACGTATCCTCAGCAATCATCGATACTCTGTCGCCAACCATCAATTCGAATTAGTATCTAATGCTCTGTATTTAGCATAGTTTATTTAGATTGATTAAAGCATTTGTAAATAGGATACATGAAGCCGCATATGTTTAAGCTATTTGATAGGTTTAGCTCTTTCCGTGTCTCCGAAAGCAGGGACTGGCGCACTATCAAGACATTGCTGCCATATCTATGGCCCACCGGTGATTTAGCTATCAAAGCACGTGTTGGCGCAGCTGTCATTTGCTTAGCTATATCAAAACTCGCAACTGTGATGGTACCGGTGTTCTATAAAGAGGCCGTTGATTTGATATCTAATAATGAAGCTTTTATTCTAACTTCTTTGGTCGGAATATTAATAGCTTATGGCATTACGCGAGTAGCTCAGCAGGCTTTTGCTGAATTGAGAGAGTTTTTTTTCGCTCGAGTAGGACAAAGAGCTATCAGAAAGGTTGCTCTCCAGACCTTTCGACATCTCCACTCGTTATCCCTCCGATTCCATCTAGACCGTCAAACTGGCGGGCTCTCAAGAGCAATAGAGCGGGGAATTAAAGGGATAGAATTCCTGCTTAATTTTACTCTCTTCAATATTGTCCCCACGCTCATGGAAATAATCTTCGTTTGCGTTGTGCTTTGGATTGTTTTTGATATTTGGTACGCAATTGCTATTTTAGCAACTGTTTCCATATACATTTTTTTTACATTTAGTGTTACCGAATGGCGAATGAAATTCAGACGGCAGATGAACGAAATGGATTCTAGAGCGAATACCAGAGCCATTGATAGTTTACTTAACTATGAGACTGTTAAATATTTTAACAATGAACAGCATGAAGCGAACCGCTTCGATAAGGCACTCCGGCGCTATGAAGATGCCTCGGTGGTCAGTAAAACAACTCTTTCGCTCGTGAATATTGGACAGGGGTTCATTATAGCTATAGGACTAACCTCAGTCATGGCAATGGCCGGTTCGCAAATCGCGACCAATGAAATGACTGTAGGGGGTTTTGTAATGGTAAATACTTATCTCCTTCAGTTGTTTATCCCGCTGAACTTTCTAGGATTTGTCTATCGCGAAATCCGACAATCTCTAACAGATATGGAAACGATGTTTCGCCTACTCGGTGAGAAAGTGGAAGTGATCGATCCAATCAAACCCATCGAATTAAAAACCCGTGGAGGCCAAGTATCTTTTAAAAACGTTCATTTTGGTTATGACAAAAATCGCAAAATCCTAGATGGAATTTCGTTTACGGTAAAAAGTGGCCAAAAGGTTGCTATAGTCGGCGCCTCTGGCTCTGGAAAATCGACAATAGCAAGACTATTGTTCCGATTTTATGATGTGTCGGAAGGTGCAATAGAAATAGATGGACAAGATTTGTGTCAGATCACCCAAAACAGCCTTCGAAGGGCCATAGGCATAGTCCCCCAGGATGCCGTGTTATTCAATGAAAGTATTTTCTATAATATCGCGTACGGCAGGCCTGAGGCTGCGCCAGACGAGATTCAAAAAGCAGCAGAATTGGCGCAAATACATAAATTTATTATGGAACTACCGGAAGGCTATAATACCACTGTCGGAGAACGAGGACTGAAACTCTCTGGCGGTGAAAAACAGCGTGTCGCAATAGCTCGAACAATATTAAAACAACCAAAAATATTTTTGTTCGATGAAGCCACGTCTGCTCTGGATTCAAAAACAGAAAGGGAAATACAAGCAAGCCTTAGTCTAATTTCCCGAGGTTCAACCACACTAGTAATAGCCCACAGACTATCGACTATCGTGGATGCAGACGAAATACTTGTCTTAGATAAAGGCAAAATTCTGGAACGCGGGCGCCATCAAGCGCTCATAGAAATGGATGGGTTATACGCAAGCCTTTGGCGGCGACAACAACAAGCGGGTGTACTTTTCGATTCTGAAACTAATCACGCTTCAATATAGTGCGGGAAACTATAATCATGAGTAACAAAACCCCGCTGTTCCACCCTTCTTTCCGGATATATACCGGAATTTCCAATTAATAGTTTATTTTTATTTTAAATTTTTCTGAATTCTCGACATTTTATTACGCGTCAGCCATAATCTACCGTTTAAGTGCCAAACAAACCTGAATGGGCTGATCGTGACTTCTAAAATTGATTCCCTATCTCCCAAAAATCTGCAAACCCTGCTAGCGCTGGAGCAGAAAGTTCTCTGGCTATCCATGTGGATGATACATAATGCGAATCATCTTCGTGAAAATCTCGATGGATTAAAAGTTGGTGGCCATCAAGCCTCTTCTGCTTCGGTAGCCACTATAATGACAGCTCTTTATTTTGATGTGCTACAAGAACAAGACCGCATTGCCGTCAAACCACACGCTAGCCCCGTTTTTCACGCGATTCAGTACATGTTAGGTAGGCAGTCAGTCGAACCGCTAAAGGCGTTTCGTTCTTTAGGCGGTGCGCAATCCTACCCTTCCCGAACGAAGGATACTGATGATGTTGATTTTTCTACCGGGTCCGTCGGTTTGGGTGTTGCCATGACACTATTTGCCTCCATGGTCCAGGATTACACAAGATTAAATAATACCATGCATCAGTCCGCTACGGTCGATGTTCCCCCTGGCCGTATGATTGCCGTGATGGGTGACGCGGAGTTGGACGAAGGAAACATTTATGAAGCTATGCTGGAAGGCTGGAAATATGATGTTAGGAATCTTTGGTGGATAATTGACTATAACCGGCAGAGCCTCGATGGTGTGGTTTCTGATGGCCTATTTAAAAAGATACAGGATTTCTTCGATAATGTTGGATGGAAAGTGGTACTCCTGAAATATGGAAAAAAACTCGAAAAAGTGTTTTCTCAAAAGGGTGGCGATGCAATCCGACGGTGGATTGATGATTGTCCCAACGATTTATACAGTGCACTTACCTTTAAAGGACAGACGGGAGAAAAAGGAGCATGGCGTGATCCGCTCAAAACGGATCTGAAAGGCGTGCAGGGAATAAAATCGATTCTAGAGGATCATGACGATGAATCACTCCATACACTCATGACAAACCTCGCGGGACACGATATGGAAGCCGTTCTGGAAGCCTTTCATAAAGTTCAAGACGATACACCACAGTGCTTTATTGCATATACCATCAAAGGATACGGAACGCCGTTAGCCGGGCACCGCGACAATCACGCGGGCCTAATGACACCAGAACAAATGGATATATTTAAAACCTCAATGCGAGTGCCAGATGGCAACGAATGGTCAGCATACGATGATATATCGATAGCTGCCAAAGCTGCTGAAAGGCATTGTTTGAAAGCACCCTTCAATCAACGCAAAACGCGGGTGTTTGATCCCCCTAAAGTAATGATCCCTGACACCATGCAACTCCAATTCAGACCCTCTGCGTCTACCCAAGCCAGCTTCGGGAATATTCTTCATGAACTGAGTCGAGGAAATTCGGAATTGGCTAGTAGAATCGTAACAACGTCACCCGACGTCTCAGTTTCAACAAACCTAGGCCCTTGGGTTAACCAGCGAGGAGTATTTAGTTTAGATGAGCGCAACGATGTTTTTCGTGAAGAAAAAGTGGCCTCGGCCCAAAAATGGCTTCGCCACGGTGCTGGGCAGCATATAGAGCTGGGCATAGCCGAAAACAACCTCTTCATAATGCTTGCTGCTTTGGGGCTAGCCGGACCAATTTTTGGTACTAGGCTGATGCCGATTGGAACACTTTATGATCCTTTCATTGCTCGTGGCCTGGATGCTTTGAATTATGCTTGTTATCAAGATGCGCGCTTCATGCTGGTGGCAACCCCAGCGGGGATAACCTTAGCCCCTGAAGGGGGAGCACACCAGTCGATCTCGAGCCCTATGATAGGAATGGGACAACCAGGACTTATTTCATTTGAACCCACCTATGCCGATGAACTGGCCGTGATAATGAAGTGGGGTTTTGAACATATGCAAGCGAAGCATGGAAGTTCAATATACTTGAGACTATCTACCCGAGTGATAAATCAACCCCAACGCGAGTTAACTCAGGAAATAGAAAATTCCATTATCAAGGGCGGCTATTGGAAAGTTAGACCAGCTTCTGGTGCAAAATTAGCCTTGGTTTTTTGTGGTCCTATAGCCCCCGAAGTACTAGAAGCTCATCAACTACTTAGGGACGAAATTCCGGAACTAGGTGTGTTAGCAATCACCTCATCAGATAGACTTTATCACGAGTGGCAGGCCTCTCTAACCAGTGATCCGAGTGCAACCAAAAATTGTGACAGCCACATTTCTAAACTGTTGGCCCCCCTGCACAAAAATGCCGTGCTGATAACAGTACAAGATGGGCATCCTGCAAATCTTTCATGGATTGGTGCCGCGAGTGGCAGAACCGTCTACCCACTCGGTGTAACAAACTTCGGGCAATCGGCGAATTTACCTGATTTATATAAAACTTATAAAATAGACACGGACGCCATTATAAGCATGGCAGCAAAAGTTAGCGTAGAGCTAGCAACTTTAAATTAATAGGCATGCCGCTCCACATGGATGCTAGCTAGTTTCAGGTCCTTAGGATTGTTAATGTTGAAGAATGGGTCAATTTGTTCGTAATCATAATTAATAACTTTTAGATCATAGCGCGACGTCCAAATATCAATACGCCGGATATCGTCCTGAACTATCGCCCGCCTTAATTCTCCTCGCAGCTCGGTGGGCCAAATACCAAATACCGGATGATGACGATTGCCAGATGAAGCGCACGCCAAAATACCTCCTCGCCCATCTACCGCATTTAATAACCGCGTCACTAAATCCCTTGGGAAGAACGGTGTATCCGCGGCAAATGACACCACCCAATCTGAATTTGGAGTATTATTCGCCGACCAATCCAACCCGGCCAAAACGCCCGCAAGAGGACCAGCAAACCCCGCTATACTATCGGATACCATAGGTAGTTTAAATTCGGAAAACCGCCTCAAATCACCATTTACATTCAAAACCAAATGGTCCACTTGAGGTTGCGCTCGTTCTATTGCGTACTCTAATATGCGCTTTGACCCCAGTTGCAAAAGGCACTTGTCAACCCCGCCCATTCTTTGAGATTTCCCTCCAGCGAGAAGGACGCCCGTTACATTTCTGCTAAGTGCATTCACCACAACATCAATTTCCGGCCAAGTTTAGGCTTGATTGTCGCGTCTCATCCTGGAAAGCTCCTTTATCAGCATCGTAGATGATTCTTCCTAAACCGCTTAATGCGATGAACCGGCGTCCTTTAGCCCGCCCAATCAATGTAAGTCCTGCTTTTCTAGCCAGTTCAACTCCCCAAGCCGTAAAGCCTGATCGAGATATCAGTATAGGAATTTTCATCTGGACCGTTTTTATAACCATTTCGCTAGTTAAACGACCCGTGGTGTAAAAAATTTTATTTTTAGGCTCGATGCTTTCTAAGAGCATATACCCCGCTATCTTATCAATCGCATTGTGCCTGCCAACATCTTCCATATAGATCAACGGACGATTCTTACAACACAATACACATCCGTGGATGGCGCCCGCCTCCAAATAAAGGCTAGGCGTAGTATTAATTTTTTTTGCGAGACTATATAGCCATGACGTCCGTAAGACCGCGGAGGCGTCAAGAGACGCTTTATCAAATTTATCCATCAACTCCCCAAATACAGTTCCTTGAGCACAACCAGATGTTACTGTTTTCTTCTTTAAAATTTGTTCATAATTGGTTTCTCTTGGGGTTCTCACGACAACGACGTCGAGTTCTGCATCAAAATCAATCGAACTTATTTTATCGCCAAGTTGCAGCATATTCTGATTTAATAAAAAGCCAGCAGCCAACATCTCTGGCTCGTCGCCAATCGTCATTAACGTGACTATTTCTTGGCTGTTCAGAAAGATCGTTAGGGGGCGCTCAACAACAACAGTCGTTGTTAGCGGCATTCCTTGATGATCTATGCCATCTAATCGCTTTGTAAGCTTCTGATCTTTGGGGTTAGGTAGACGTATGTAACTTTCAAAACCCTTAAGCATATGAAAAGCCTCAATCAAAATTAGTAAGAGTACCAATTTTTACTTAAATCATGGACGCGTGTGTGCCGTAAATGTAAATTCACCAAGTATCACTTATTAAGTAGCCTCGGTCGCTGAGTTGATCTTCATCTTTTGCTGTCTTCTAGAATCATATCTGAGGCTTTCTCTCCAATCATAATACACGTGGCATTGGTATTGCCAGAAACTACTGTCGGCATAATAGAAGCATCAGCTACGCGTAGACCACCTATACCATGAACACGAAGCCGATGATCCACTACTGCTAGATCATCATTACCCATACGGCATGTACTCGTAGGATGCCAGTTTGACTGAACTATATTGCGCGCCGCTTCGAGAAATTCTTCGTCAGTTTTGATGTGTTTTCCTGGCGTCAATTCTTGTCCGTACAAATCAGACATTGCTTCCGCCTCCATTAAGCGACGGCAAAGCTTCATGGATAAAACGGCAGTTTGCCGATCCCCTTCCGTCTGCAATAAATTATGGAAAATAGCAGGCGGCTCGCCAGGATCATCAGACTTAATGTGAACCCAGCCCCTACTTTCAGGTCGTAGCATTGTTGCCCCAAGAGTAACACCAGGTTTAGCATCTAGTTTTCGCGCTTCCAAACTCTCGTAGCTACCTGGAAAGACCTGAATTTGAAGATCCGGAGTTTCCAATCCCTCCCGAGTCCGAGCAAATGCACTAACTGGCAATGTGGGCATACTTAAAACACCAGATCTCTTGAAGATATATTTCAGCGCCGAACGCACCGCTCTCCAGCCATGAACCTGCTCATTAAAGGTTACATATTTAGCTATTCGCCAGCGCATTCGAATAATTTGGTGATCTTGTAAATCATTACCAACCCCTGTCAATTCATGGACCACTGGAATCCCCAAAGCCTTAAGCACCCTAGGTTGCCCTACCCCCGACAACTCTAATAACTGAGGAGAATTAAAAGCACCCCCCGAAAGAATTATCTCCTTGTTAGCCGTCACTCGATATAATGCTCCCCCCTTTTTATAGGTAATCCCTTTTGCTTTTAAAGAATCAAAATGAATTTTTTCCGCAAGAGCTCCCGTCTCGATTGCTAGATTTGGCCGTTTCCGGGCAGGTGCCAAAAATGCGACCGCGGTGCTGCAGCGCCGGCCATTTCGTATTGTCGCTTGATGATAACCAATACCGTCTTGTATGCGGCTATTTATATCATCGTTGCGCTGCAATCCTATTTCATTGCCAGCCTTGATGAGCGAATCACAAAAAGCATTGGATTCAGATATATCGGATACCGAAAGAAGTCCCCCCGCACCGCGCAGTTCACTTGCCCCTCTCGAATTATTTTCGGATTTCTTGAAATAGGGCAAAACATCTTCAAAGGACCAACCGCGATTACCAAGTTGAGCCCAGTGATTGAAATCCTCTACTTGCCCCCGCACATATACCATACCGTTTATCGAACTAGAGCCGCCAAGTACCCTTCCCCTGGGCAAAAGATAGCTCTGGTTCCCACAATACGGTTCCGGTTCTCCCGTATAACACCAATTTACGGCCGTATTGTTAATATTCTTTCCAAAACCCAAAGGCACGTGGATCCAAAAATTCGTATCTTTTGGTCCTGCCTCCAGAAGTAAAACTGTGTTTTTGGGATTCTCTGAAAGTCGGTTGGCTATAACGCAACCAGCAGAGCCAGCCCCAACAACTATATAATCATAATTCATCTTTGTTCTCCGCGCGAACTGCCAAGGACATATGGTGGTACGGGATGAAGAAATTTACAATCACCTGCTTGATTCGTTGCCAAACCAGCCTCTGATTTCCCCTTTTTCCAGGTCCAGCTTTTTAGCGCATCAAGGAAGATTCTTTTGTATATAGAAGAAAATAACCACGTGAGCCAAACAAACTCAGATCAATTTCATTTGCGCTGCAAAATTAGTTTGAGTGTTTTGCTGCAATTGCAGCGTAACTATCAAGCAAGGGGAGCACCGTGTCGGATTTCTCAGCGGGTAATGCAAAAATCACTCTATATACACCCGCATCTGCTGTTCTTGACACTTTGTCGGGTTCTGGTTGCAAGCCAAATGACGTAACAGGAAATTGATCCGGCTCTCGTCCCGACTCTGCCAACATCTGCCGGAACTGGGGAAGCAGATCAACGACATCTAACCTGCCCCCGATTGGCATCCATCCATCACCATAAGCGATAGCACGTCTGGCCGCATGTGGGAATCCACCCCCGACTATTATCGGTGGATGGGGTTTTTGGACTGGCTTAGGCCACGTCATCATAGGGCCAAAATCAACATAATCACCATGATACTCCGGTTTATTTTCACTCCAAATAGTGCGAAGTGCTGCCACCCGTTCATTCATCAATTTGAATCGACCTTTAAAGTCTGTTGTTCCATGATCCGCCATCTCTTCAGCATTCCAGCCTGCTCCAATTCCAAATAGAAAACGGCCGTTAGACAGCTGATCAATAGTAGAGACCTCTTTTGCAAGTTGTATCGGATCACGCTGAACGACGAGACAGATTCCCGTGCCTAATTTGAGAGAATTCGTTACCGATGCCGCCGCCCCAAGAGCCACAAAAGGATCCATTACATCATAGTACATTTTAGGTAATTCACCTCCGCCAGGCCAAGAAGAAACTCTTGGCAATGGAATGTGGGAGTGCTCGGGGAACCAGAGTGATTCGAAGCCTCTTTCCTCTACAGCTATCGCTAACTTGTGTGGTGCCATAGAGTAATCTGTCGTGAACATCATTACACCAAATTTCATAACTTTCTTCCTCCCATCTTGTTGATATTTAGGTTCTTCCGCTATTCGGATTGGGGCGCCGTCGTTGAAATCCCCACCAGTAAACTTATTTACGACTCCAGTTTAGTTCTCGCCTCAACCAACAGTTTAGTTATCTCGACAGCCCCTTGTTTTAAATCGCAAACGACTTCTTGCTTACCCTCTAGCACACCCAAAAATTGCTCAAAACATCTCATTAATAAAACCGCCGGAGTAATATTTACGGACCGTTTGGTATATAGATCGCCGATCTCCGGAGTAAAGCCACCAGGGGTTGGGCGGTAAGAGGTCTGAGCAACATCCATCGTATCACTGTTAAAATCCAGATCAATAGTGCCCTCATCTCCTATTAATTTGAATGTCTTTGTTGTCAAAGAACCTTTTAAATACGCATCCGCTTGCTTACCCCCAAAAGTGATCCCAGTTCTCAACCATCCTACGATTTTATCTGAGTATTTAAGCCTAAGATGAATAGTATCGGGAACTGTGCCGCCAAGTAACCTATCGCCATTTATATCAAAACTATATGCTGGGGACTTAGCAAAAAAATGCATAAGGTCCAACATGTGAACTCCGTCATTTTCTAGAATACTGGCGTCTGGTCGCATGCGCTTCCAGCCCGTAAACACTGCATCCATGGCCAGCAGACTACCAATTCTACCTTGCTTTAAAAGACGACTCGCCTCTGCTACAAGAGGATGCACGCGAAGAACAAACTGTACTTGAACAGGCAGGCTATACTCGGCAGCCCGTTGTTCCAACCGATCTGCCTCTTCAATTTGCTTAACTGCTGGTTTTTCAATCAGAGTTGGCTTGCCGGCCGACAATGCATCCATTGCCAAAGCGTAATGAGAATCAGAACTCGTCACTATGTCAACAATATCTGCATTCGAAATTAGGTCTTTATAGTCGACAGATACATCGTCCGGAGCGGAGCCACATTTAACTGCTAGTCTACGTAACTCTGGATCTAGTTCCGCGACCAAAAGCCGATGATCCGGAACGACTTCAGCCCACGCAGCCGCATGTTGTTGCCCAAACGCCCCAAAACCACAAAGTAAAATATTTAGAGTCATTTAAACACTAATCCAGTACGAAGCCCTCGTAGTCGTTTTCCACAATTTCTTTACAGCGTTCTAAGTAGCGAGGGAACCCCCCTATATATGGCGTAAATACCTTTGGTTTTCCCGGGACATTAGCGCCTATATACCAAGAAGCACATGTCGAACGAAGGGACAGATCAGCGACTTCGTTAACGTGGGTACCCCAAGCTATTTCTGCGGCTAAATCAGGCTCGATCGTTGAGTGACCCTTTTCATCCAAATATAAAATGCAATCCGAAATAAAATCGACGTGTTGTTCTATCGATGGCAGCATGTTTGTCAAAACCGATGGACTTCCCGGCCCCGTTATCATGAACATATTTGGGAAGCCATGGGTAGTTAAACCTAAATACGTTTGTGGACCTTCCTTCCATTTTTCCAAAAGCGGGCAAGCATCTTTGCCCCGTATATCTATTTTAGACAAAGCCCCAGTCATGGCGTCAAAGCCTGTCGCAAAAACAATCGCATCGAATTTATAGTTAACTCCGTCATGCAATAACCCCTCAGAGTTTATTCTATCAATCGGTTTTTTGGAAACGTCCACCAGTTGCACATTAGACCGATTATAGGTCACATAATAATCGGTATCCACGCAGAGCCGCTTACAACCAATAATGTTAGTGGGGCAAAGCAAGTCGGCGACCTCTGGATCCAAAACCACCTCCCGTATTTTATCTTTAACAAAGTTGGCCGCAACCTCATTTGCCTCATACTTCAATAAAAGATCGCCGTAAGCACCCAGGAACTGGGTTCCACCTCGTTCCCATCTTTGCTGAAATTC